>JAQVKV010000054.1 GCA_028694545.1 Zavarzinia sp.
CTGCGCAAGGGGCTTACGCCACGCCTACGGCGTTCACGCGGCCTTGGCCAGCGTCCCCGAAACCAACATCAAGAAATGGCTGGGGCACGCGCACCTGGCGACCACCGAAATCTATCTCGACATGGCCCCACCCGAAGAGCGGGTTATCGCGCGGCGCATGTGGCCGGCGGACGATATGCAGGCGGCGGCGATATGACGGGAGACGAATAAGGGAGAGACAGGGCAACGAAAGGAGACGCCATGGAGCGCAGCACCGTAAACACATTGATCGAGCTTATCTGGACCATCGAGGAGCAGCTTGCCGCCGTGCGGACCACACTCGAAAAGATCGAGACCGCTATCGCCGATGAGGTCGAGGGGTAGAGGTCACTTCCCCTTCCGGCATGTCCGGCACATGACCGCAGGCAGCGCGGGCACGGTTCACGAACCCGGCACAGACGATCCCCATCGGATCACCCCCTTACAGGAAAAAAACGCGAAACTTGTTCCGCGCAAGATGTGCGGGGTAATACCCCGCCATGGTCGGCGGGCCTCTCGCCCCGCCTCACGGGGTCCGCAAGCGAACCCCGGCAAGGGGGCGTGCCGCCCCCTGTGCATCCCCCTGCCTGTACGTTTTCTGGGGATAACCAGCGGACACGTTTAGCGAAGTCTGGCACTACATAGCTCACTCGTGCTATCAGATAAGAATGTTCTCTGATTGTTCACGATGAGAATCGATGTAATGTCCGCATCCTTCCAGCACCTCGCCCCCCCCGCCCCTTGCCCTATCTCAGAGGCCGTCGAGCTATTGGCAGTAAGCTCGGGGGTGGAGGAGCGAGGTGCCGTTTACACTAAGCGAGAAGTTGTGGATTTCATGCTCGATCTTGCTGGCTATACTGTCGAGAGCCAGCTTACTCAAATGCGCCTTTTGGAGCCATCTTTTGGAAGCGGAGATTTTTTGCTCCCAGCAATCGACCGTTTACTTTCCGTAGCTAAGAAAAATGGCGATTTGAGCTACTCATGCCTTCAGCCAGCAATCCGCGCCGTTGAGATCCATCGAGCCACATATGAGCAAGTTCGATCAACGGTTATCGAGCGGCTGACTTGTAGTGGCCTAAATCAAAATGACGCGATACGCCTTAGTGAGGCGTGGCTTCATCAAGGAGATTTCCTCATTGAAGAAATTTCTGGCCAATTTACCCATGTCATCGGAAACCCACCCTATGTAAGACAAGAAAACATTCCCGATATTCTGATGACTGAATATCGTCAGAGGTATAAAACAATTTACGATAGAGCTGATATTTATGTTCCATTTATCGAAAAATCCTTAAATTTATTGGAAATAGGAGGTGAACTTTCATTCATATGCTCTGATCGTTGGATGAAGAATAAATACGGGGAGAAACTCCGGTCCTTTATCAGTGATGGATACAATTTAAAAATCTACGTCGACATGGTCGACACCGATGCGTTTCACGATGAAGTGAGCGCTTATCCGGGCATTGTTGTCATAGAGAAGAGCAGAGAAGTAACGACGCGCGTCTTTAGGCGGCCACTGTTAGACGCATCATTCCTGAGTCGGCTTGCGACCGAACTGACGGCGAAAAAATTGCCTAAAAAAAGCGATATTCGCGAAATTGCCAAAGTTGCGTCGGGAGCTACGCCGTGGGTGCTGGATTCATTTGATGAGCTCGCCCTCGCGAGAAGGTTGGAAGCGAATTTTCCCACTCTTGAAGGCGCTGGCTGCAAAGTGGGGATCGGCGTTGCGACCGGCGCAGACGGCGCTTTCATAGGCAACTATGAAGACCTAGATGTTGAGCCCTCGCGCAAACTTCCCTTGGTTATGACACGCGACATCCTTGAGGGGCATGTATCGTGGCGTGGGAAGGGCATCGTCAATCCATTCGCCGATGATGGAAAACTTGTTAACCTCGAAGATTTCCCCAAGCTTCGATCCTATTTAGAAGAGCGAAAGCAACAAATCTCTGGCCGCCACATTGCGGAAAAAAACCCGCGTGGATGGTATAGAACAATCGATCGCATATACCCTGAACTGACGAATCGAGAAAAATTACTAATACCAGATATAAAAGGTGACGCATCTATCGTTTATGAAAAAGGAAATTTATATCCTCATCACAATTTATACTACATCGTGAGCGAGGAGTGGGACATTCACGCTCTTCAAGCCGTTATGAAATCCGGCATAGCCCGTCTATTTGTTTCTTTGTATTGCACTCGCATGAGGGGAGGATACCTTCGCTTCCAAGCGCAATATTTGCGAAAAATACGCATCCCAAAATGGTCCACAGTGACATCTGAGATGCGCTCTCGCCTTGCCAAGTATGCTGAAACAAAAGATAAGCACGACCTTAACGAAATTGTTGCGGAACTCTACGGATTGACACCCGATGAAATGAATATGATTGAAGGAAAAAACTAGATATGAGTCTAAATCTTGCAAACTATGACGGGCAGGCGCGCGAAGCCATTAAATTGTTCTGGGGAAATCGCGAAGCCGCCGCTTCAAAACAAATTAAAGCCGGAAATAAGGATGCAGGAACGCGCGGCGCAGTCACCGCAGGAAAAAATATGGACGGCTTTCTTTTAATGGCTCAGTCTATAGTAGAAATGAATGGACTTTCCACGAAAAATATTTGCTCACAGAAGCGAGTATTGACATTGCCGGGATATTTTAGGCCGACAAAAGTCTGGGATATGCTTGTTATGCACAAAGGTCGCCTTGTTGCAGCTTTGGAATTTAAATCTCAAGTCGGACCTTCCTTTGGAAATAATTTTAACAATCGCTCTGAAGAGGCAATCGGAACGGCACATGATCTCTGGACTGCCTTTCGAGAGGGTGCGTTTGGTCAGGATGCTCCTCGCCCATTTCTCGGTTGGATTATGCTTCTTGAAGATTGCCCTCGGTCAAATTCACCCGTGAGAGACAAAGAGCCACATTTTCCCGTTGATCCGGTCTTCAAGAAGTCATCTTATGCTGCGAGATATGACAATCTTTGTAAGCGGTTAGTTCAAGAAGGGCTTTATTCAAGCGCCGCATTTCTGACCTCACCTAGAAGTGCTGAAGCTGATGGGCAATATAGAAGTTTAAGTGAAATTGCGTCACTGAAGACATTTGCTGTCGATTTTGCGAGCCACATAGCGGCGACCGCCGCGAAATAGAGACCCTTGGAGAAAATTAAATTGGCGGTTAGCCCTTAGAGATAGTCCCCTAAGGGGCGTCGCCCCTCGCGCAGGCAAGGCATCCAAACGTCTCCACCCTTCGGGCGGACCCTCGTTCGGAGCCTCCTTGCCCTTCTACCCCCACTCTCGGCGAGGCCAAGGGTTGCATGAGCAACCCCTAACCCACGGAGAGAAGGGACATGACAACGACGCTTTTCGCCCAGCCTTACGATATTTCGGCTACGGGCTTTTATTTTGAAACCATCGAAGAATATGAGGCTTGCGCGGCCAAGGCGGTGAACGCCTACGGCCAGCCTGTCGAGGAATTTGAAATCCAGTTCATCGACGGCGAGCGGATAGATTGCGAGCTGGCCGAGGCCATCGGCCTTACTCAAGGCAATCTCCGCGCCTTCCTCGAATGCGTGGACGCATGGGAAGACTGGCAAAAAACCAATGTGATTATCGCAGTCGGGGAATGCGGCTATCCTTTTGACCCGAAGACCGATCCCCAAGATTACGACGTGGATGTCTACGCGGCGGAAAGCCTGCGCGATCTCGCCATGCAGTTTGTCGATGAAGGATTGTTCGGCGAGGTGCCCAAGCCCTTGGCCTATTACATCGACTATGACGCGATAGCCCATGACCTCGGCACGGAATACGTCGAAACCGTCATTGCCGGGGAGAGGATCGTTTATGCCTGCCGGTGAGCGTCATCACCGCCCCGGCGCTGGTCCTTCTCGCTGGCGGGAACGCCGGGGACGCTCTTCGCTTCTCCTGCGTTCTTTGAAGGCTTCCCGCCGGGCGGCGCGTTCGGCCTCGGCTTCCCGGACGGCATCTTGCGCCATGTCCCGGAATACCTTCGCATCCTCTTTCAGTTCGCGCGTGACGGCCTCATTGGCTTGGCGTTCTCGTTCCCGCGCCTGCATGGCCGTCCGCCGTTGTGCCAGTTGATGGGCGGCAAGCCGTTCTTGTTCCTCCCGGTCCCGTTGGCGGGCGGTTTCGGCTTCTACGGTATTGCGCTCCAAGGTGCGTTTGCGCTCGCCCCTTAAACGATCCCATAGCCCTGCAAGGCCGCCGCGCAGCCGGTCTTGGCGCTGTAGCTCTTCCATCTGCTGGCGTTGTTGTGCCGCTTCTTGAAACGCACTCCGGCGCTCTCCTTGCTGCTGTTTAAGGGCTTCTCGCGCAGCTTGGGCTTGCTGGCGTTCGCGCTCTTCCTTGGCCGCGACTTCGCGCCGGAAGGCTTCCATCTTCTCTTCCATGGCGCGGGCTATATCGCGCTTTGCATCGGCAACGCTCGGCAGGGTGTCGGCTTCGCCCAGCCTCTCCCGCACGGCCTTGGTTCTTACTCCCGTCCATTTGGCGATTGCATAGACTTCGCCCCGATGATCCACCGCGACATAGCTCCGGCGATCCCCTTGCACCAGCCAATACCCTCGCTCTTGCAGGGCGTTCGTGAAAGCCCCCCTTGAATCCGAAATCGCCCAGGCATCCTGAAACGCAGCCTTGATTGTCCGTGGATCGTCGCCCCGGCGCTTGGCCTGTTGCCATTCCGCCAAGGTGAAATTGCGAGGATCACGATCCCCCGTAACGGCCAAGCCGCGCGGCATCGTCCAGCCGTGCTCAAGATAGAGATCACGGGCAATGTCTTGCAGCTTGAGCCGGGAATGCGGGAGGGGAACCGCCTTCATTTGCTGTGTGTCGATCCTCGACCACACCGCATGGGCATGACGGCGCAATTTGCCGTCATCGCCGTATTTTTCGTGGAAGACGATAGCGCGCGGTTGTCCGGTCAGGCCGAGCTTGTTTTCAACGCGCTCAATCGCCTGTTTGAATTCTTCATCGGAGACGGACGCATCCTTGGGCGGGTTCAGGCTCAAGGAAAACATATGCTGTTTGCATTTCGTCCCCCTCGAAATCGCGTAGCTCTCCTGCAACGCGCCGTCCAGATCGTCGGCGACGAAGCCGCGAAGCTCCGCCACCTGAACACGCTCATTCTCCGCCTTCATCAAATGGCGGGCAAGGTCACGCGCCCCGCCGCGCTGATTGCCGACCAGAATCAAGACGCGCCCCCGGATTTAAGGCCGAGTGCCCCAACCAGCGCTGCCCGCATCTCCCGGACATGGGCGCAGGCTTCATGCAAGGCTGTGCGTTCGTCTGCGGCCAGATGGAGCCGCCCGGCTTCGGCGGCAGCCGCCAGCAGGCACAAATGCTTGGAAATATCGGACTGGCCGAGTGCGCCCAGCACTTGCCCCAGCAAGGCATAATCCATCGAGGGGGCGCGGACGTTTCGCCGGCGGGCGTTATGCCCATCCAGCAGTTCAGAGCGGATATAAGCCCCAAGCGCGCGGTTTCCGGCCTTGCGTTCGAGATATGCCCGCTCGTCCGCGTTCAAGCGCAGAGAGAACGGTGCAGGCCGCTCCCGCTTCGTCGTCCGGGCACGCTTTGCCGCCCGTGCAAAGGTTTCTGTGGATGAACCGCTCATGGCTGCGGTCCTTCCTCGTCAAAGCCATTCTGATTGAGCACAATCAGATCATCGCGGTAAGGCTTTAGCTGTTCTTCCCAGTCGGTTAAGGTCTCAAGGAATCGGTTTAGACTCTCCTCCGTCAGGTGCACCAGTCGACCGTCGCGGGTGTGATTTCAGGGGACCGGGAATGAGGCCAGCGACGGACGATCGAAGGAAACGATGATTTTTCTCTTCCCCGTAGCTGCTCGCACCCACTGACCCCCCGACATGTGCGCGAACCGGCTTTCTTCACCCGATGGCGACGGGCACCGTGTCTTCCTGTTTCTCCAGGGACCGCTCGGCCCGTTCTTTCGCCGCCTGGGCCGGCGTCTGCGCGAACGCGGGCACAAGGTCGTCCGGGTCAATTTCAACGGCGGTGATCTCTTCGACTGGCCCTTTCCAGGTGCCGTCAATTTTGGCGGCGACGCCGATTCGTGGCCCGCTTTCGTGCGCGCGCTGGCCGACCGTCACGGTGTCACGGACGTTGTCCTGATCGGTGACTGCCGTCCGTTGCATCTGGCGGCAATGACGGCCCTGCGCGAGAACAGGCCGGATGTGCGCTTCCATGTCTACGAAGAGGGCTATCTGCGGCCCGACTGGATCACCCTCGAACCGGAGGGGGTGAACGCCCGCTCCATGCTGCCGCGCGACGCCCGCGCCATCGCGACCGCGCCGGAAGCGCATCTGCCCTCGCGGACCGCCGTGCCCATGGGCCCCGCCACCATCCGCATGGCGTTCCGGGCCATGTTCTCCTATTTCGCCATGTTCCTGCTGAAGCCCCTGTTCCGGCACTACCGGCATCATCGCCCCGATACGCCGGTGCAGGAGGCGATCCATTGGCTGCGCCGTCTCGGCGATCGCAGGCGCCGCGTGGCCGAGGCCCTGCGGCAGGAGGCCGAGTTGCTGGCCTCGGGCAAACCTTATTACCTCGTCCTGCTCCAGCTCAATGTCGACAAGCAGATCGTCAACCACTCCCCCTACAAGTCGATGCGCGACTTCAAGGCGGCGGTCATGCACTCCTTCGCGCGCCATGCGCCGGAGGACCTCAACCTCGTGATCAAGGCCCACCCTCTCGACAACGGCCGGGACGGCCATGCCGCCGACGTCGCCGCGCTCGTCGCCGAAACGGGGCTGGAGGGCCGCGTGACGCTGATCGACGGCGGCACGCTCTTCAACCTGCTCGGCGGATGCCGGGCCGCGATCACGGTCAATTCCACCGCCGGCATTTCGGCCCTGCACCGCGCGGTGCCCCTGATCGCCCTTGGCAAGGCGATCTTCGATATCGAGGGCCTGTGTCACCAGAAGGGCCTCGACAGTTTCTGGACCGAGCCGAGCCCGGTGGACCCGGGGCTGTATCACGTCTGGCGCAACGTGGTCGCCCATCGGACCCAGGTGAACGGCAGCTTCTATCTCGACCGGGGGATCGCCATGGCCATCGAGGGCAGCCTCGCCCGGCTCGAGGGACACAAGGACCGGCCGTGATGCCGGAACGGACATGAGCGCGGCCCCGCTGACCCTGGACCTCACCCGGCTGATCCGGCGCCTCGGCCATTCGACGCCGACGGGGATCGATCGCGTCGAATATGCTTATGCCCGCCATTTCAGCGCCTCGCCCGACTTCGCGCTTCGCGCGATGACGACCGATTTCCTCGGCCCGCGCCTGCTGCGGCCCCAGACACTCGAACACCTGCTGGCACGAGCCGCCGCTGCCTGGCAAGCGCCCAGCGCCGGCTCCGCCACCGCCGCGAGGGCAGTCCGGGATTTCCTCGCGGCGCCGGCCGGCACGCCGGCACCGAAGCCTCCGGCGCCGGCCGCCCGCCCGCCCGTCTGGCGCCGCGCGCTCGCCGCGATCGATGGTGTCGTGCTGCGCGACCAGCTGGCCGGGCGTGGCCGGACGGCCGCGACCCTCTCCGCGCCGGGGCCGCAGCCGCCCTATCTCCATATCTCCCACAGCAATCTCGACCATCCGGGGCGTTTCTCCTGGCTCGACCGTTACCGGGGCCCCGCCATCTTCTTCGTCCACGACCTCATCCCCCTCACCCATCCCGAATATTGTGGCCGGGGCGAGGATGCGCGCCACGCGCGGCGGATGGAAACGGTGGCCCGCCATGCCCGGCTGATCATCGTCAATTCGGCCTTCACGAAGCGCGACATGGAAGCCCATCTCGCGGCGCGGGGCCTGCCGGCGCCGCCGCTCGCGACCATCCCCCTCGGCATCGAGGATGCCTTCCGGCACACCGCCGCCGCCGCGCCACCGCCCGCGGTGCCCTATTTCGTCGTCGTCGGCACGATCGAGCCGCGCAAGAACCACGCCCTCCTGCTGCGATTGTGGCGCCGGCTGGTCGCCGAGCAGGGCGGCCGCGCGCCGAGGCTCGTCGTCATCGGCCGACGCGGCTGGGCGAACGAGGATGTCTTCGCCCTGCTCGACGGGGCGAGCGACCTGTCCCGTCATGTCGTCGAATGCGGCGGGCTCGACGACGCCGATCTCCTGCCTCTCCTGCGCGGGGCGCGGGCGCTGCTCGCGCCGTCCTTCGTCGAGGGCTATGGCCTGCCCTGCGCAGAGGCACTGGCGCTCGGTGTGCCGGTCGTCGCCTCCGGCATCGAAGCGCACCGCGAGGTCTGCGGGTCCCATGCCACCTATCTCGCTCCGGTGGATGAAGCCGTCTGGGCCGACGCCGTGATGGCGCTGACCGCCAACGCCCCCGCCTTCGCCGAGCGGACGCGGGGTTTCGCGGCACCGACATGGGAGACCCATATGGCACGGGTGGAAGCAATCCTGCGGACGCTGCCGCCCGGGACCTGAGGCCCGGATATTGGTCCCCCGACGACAGCGTGCTACTGCTGTCGGCATCGTTCGAGGAGATGGGCGCGCATGGCATCGGGAACCGGCACGGGGAAAGCCGTAGGATTGCTCTCGCCCATGCTCGTCAGCCGTGTGGCCGATCTCGACGGCCTGCTGCGGCAGGAAGGCGGCGCGCGCGCCCTTTCCTTCCTGCGCCGTCCCCCCGCCGGCATCCGCATGATTGCCCAGTTTCAGGAAGAGGCACCGGCGATGCGCACGCGGGTCGCGGACTACGCCGAACGCTGGAAGCTGCCCTTGCTGCCCCTGCGCCGAGGCCCCGTCGGGGCGGTGGCGCCACGCCGTGCTGGCGACGAACTGCCCCTGC
>JAQVKV010000055.1 GCA_028694545.1 Zavarzinia sp.
TCACCTATGACGAGATCAATGCCGTCCTGCCGCAGGAACAGGTGTCCTCCGAACAGATCGAGGACATCATGGCCATGCTGTCGGAGATGGGCATCAACGTCATCGACAGCGAGGAAGCGGAAGACGCTGAGCGCGCGGGCGCGGCCAAGGACGAGGAGGAGGGCGAGAGCAGCGGCTTCACCACCTCCGGCACCGAGGAACTGGACCGCACGGACGATCCGGTGCGCATGTACCTGCGCGAGATGGGTTCGGTCGAGCTGCTCTCGCGCGAGGGCGAAATCGCCATCGCCAAACGCATCGAGGCCGGCCGCGAGACCATGATCGACGGGCTGTGCGAAAGCCCGTTGACGTTCCAGGCCATGATCGGCTGGCGTGACGAACTGCTCGCCGGCAAGGTTCTGCTGCGCGACATCATCGACCTCGACGCGACCTATGGCGCCGGCCCCGGCGAAGCCAGTGGCGAAGGGGCCGAGGGCGAGGGTGAAGGCGAAGCGGCCGAGGGCGAGGAAGCCGAGGACGCGGAGGCCGTCGGCGAGGAAGAGGAAGAGGACGAGGGCGGCATATCGCTCGCCGCGATGGAGCAGGCGCTGCAGCCGGTCGTGCTCGAAATCTTCGACAAGATCGCCGTCGCCCACAAGAAATACGCGAAGCTGCAGGAAAGCCGGCTCGCCGCCGCCATGGGCGAGGCCGAGGAGCCGCAGGGCGCCGCCGCCGAGAAGCGCTACCAGAAGCTGAAGGCGGAACTCGTCGAACTGATGAAGTCCGTCCACTTGCACAATGGCCGGATCGAAGCCCTGGTCGACCAGCTTTATGGCATGAACCGCCGCCTGATCGGCCTCGAGGGGCGTCTGCTGCGTCTTGCCGAGAAATACAAGGTCAGCCGCGAAAGCTTCCTCGAGCACTACATCACCCACGAGATCGTGCCCAACTGGCTCGAACTTGTCGGCAATCTGCCGGGCCGGGGCTGGAAGGATTTCGCGCGCGAACAGCGGCCCGAGATCGAGCGCCTGCGTGGCGAGATCGGTAATGTGGCGACCGAATCGGGCCTGACCATCCCCGAGTTCCGCCGCATCGTGACCACGGTGCAGAAGGGCGAGCGCGAGGCCCGCCAGGCGAAGAAGGAAATGGTCGAGGCGAACCTGCGCCTCGTCATCTCGATCGCCAAGAAATACACGAACCGCGGCCTGCAGTTCCTGGACCTGATCCAGGAGGGTAACATCGGCCTGATGAAGGCGGTGGACAAGTTCGAGTACCGGCGCGGCTACAAGTTCTCGACCTATGCGACGTGGTGGATCCGTCAGGCGATCACCCGTTCGATCGCCGATCAGGCGCGCACCATCCGCATTCCGGTGCACATGATCGAGACGATCAACAAGCTGGTGCGCACCTCGCGCCAGATGCTGCACGAGATCGGCCGCGAGCCGACGCCGGAGGAACTGGCGGAAAAGCTCGGGATGCCGCTCGAAAAGGTCCGCAAGGTCCTCAAGATCGCCAAGGAACCGATCTCGCTGGAAACCCCGATCGGCGACGAGGAAGACAGCCATCTCGGCGACTTCATCGAGGACAAGAACGCTGTTCTGCCGCTTGACGCCGCCATCCAGTCGAACCTGCGCGAGACCACCACCCGCGTGCTCGCCAGCCTCACCCCGCGTGAGGAGCGCGTGCTGCGCATGCGCTTCGGCATCGGCATGAACACGGATCACACCCTCGAGGAAGTCGGCCAGCAGTTCTCGGTTACCCGCGAACGTATCCGCCAGATCGAGGCGAAGGCCCTGCGCAAGCTGAAGCACCCCAGCCGCAGCCGCAAGCTCCGCAGCTTCCTCGACAATTGATCGACGCGAATGCAGCCCCCGGTATCGTATTGTGACGATACCGGGGGCTTCGTCGTTTCTGGACGTGCCTGTTCGTCCATTCGGCAGTGGACAGCTCTGTTGCGCCGCGTCATCGTCCGCCCCGGTGACGAACATGTGTCGGAGGAACGGTGCAGCAGCTCATCGACGGTTATCGGCGGTTCCGGGCCGGGCATTGGCCCGAATATCGCGATCTCTACCGTGAACTTTCCACCCACGGCCAGAAGCCGCCCACCCTGGTCATCGCCTGTTCGGACAGCCGGGTCGATCCGGCCGTGATCTTCGATGCCCAGCCGGGCGAGATGTTCGTCGTGCGCAACGTCGCCAATCTCGTGCCGCCGGCCGAGAAGGGCGAGGGGCATCACGGGACCTCGGCGGCGATCGAATTCGCCGTTCGCGTGCTCAAGGTGGGCATGATCCTGATCATGGGCCATGCCGATTGCGGCGGCGTCTATGCCGCGCTCAAGGGCATCGACAAGTCGGATTTCACCTATCTCGACGAATGGATCGACCTCGTCCAGCCGGCGCTCGACCGGCTCGGCGACATCGACCGGGCAGCGCCTGAATCCAAGGAACTGCTGGAACGGGAATCCATCAAGCTCTCGATCGACCGGTTGATGACCTTCTCCTTCGTCGCCGATGCGGTAAAGAGCGGCGCCCTAAGCCTCGAAGGGGCGCGCTTCCGCGTCTTCGACGGCCGCCTCGAGTGGCTCGACAAGGAGACGGGCAGCTTCGATCGTATCGCCTGACGGCATGGTTGGCAGGACCCAACTGTCCTGCTAAACGTCTTGCCCCGCGCCTTGCGCGGGCAAGACGGTGGGGCCTGTAGCTCAATGGTTAGAGCCGGCCGCTCATAACGGTCTGGTTGCAGGTTCGAGTCCTGCCGGGCCCACCAAGCTTTCCGCCGCTCTCCGCATTCTCTCGACAAATGCAACATTCGTCGGAATGGCTTTCCTGAACGATCGACGTGCGGGTGGTTGGCGAGGCGGTCCGAAGGGAAGATGTTCCCTGATGGTTTCGCGGGGGTGCATTCAAAGGCTTGCCTCGATTTCGGCCTCTGTCCTACTCTGGTGCGGAAGAAAGACGACGCTGTCTCTCGAATGGCAAGGAAGCCTCCACCCCGGTGCCCCCGGGGGAGCGAGGCTTTTTTTTTGGTGGAGCGCAGGGCTGATGACATCCGACACATGGCGCATAGGGGTCCTGTTTTCCCGGTCGGGGGTGACCGCCGCGACCGAGATCGCCATGCTGAACGGCACCCTGCTTGCCATCGAGGAAATCAATGCGGCTGGCGGCGTGCTTGGCCGGCCGCTGGAGCCGCTGCTGCGCGATCCCCTGTCGTCGCCCCGTCTCTATCGCGACATGGCCCGGCAACTCCTGATCGAGGGGCGTACCCGCATCCTCTTCGGTTGCTACATGTCGTCGACGCGCAAGGCGGTGCTGCCCGAGGTGGAGGCGTTGCGCGGTCTCCTGTTCTATCCGACTCTCTATGAGGGATTTGAATATTCCGATCGCTGCTTTTACACGGGGGCTGCGCCGAACCAGAACTCCCTGCCGCTGGCGAGCTACATGATGGAGAATTTCGGCAGCCGCTTTGCCTTTGTCGGCTCGAACTACGTCTTTCCCTATGAGTCAAACCGGGTGATGGCGGATCTCGTCACCCAGGCAAAGGGCAGGGTGGTGGACGAGGTTTACCTGCCGCTGGAGGATCGGCCGGCGGACATCGAGAAGGCCATCGCGCGCATCGCCAAGGTGAAGCCGGATGTTGTCTTCTCGACCCTGGTGGGGGCCACGATTCCCCGTTTCTATGAAGCCTATGCCGCGGCGGGCTTCGATACGATGACCCACCCGATCGCCAGCCTGACCACATCGGAAGTCGATCTCGTTGCCATGCCGCCGTCGGTCAGCGCCGGGCACATCGCCTCCGCCACCTTCTTTGAATGCCTGAAAACGCCCGCCGCGCGCCGCTTCGTCACGGCCTTCAAGAAGCGCTTCGGCATCCACGCGCCGGTGACCGGCTGCGCCGAGGCGGCCTACAATCAGATACACCTTTACGCTCAGGCCCTGAAACTCGCCCGGACCGATGAACCCGAGGCGATCGCCGCGCAGATGCGCGGCCTTGAATTCGATGCCCCACAGGGACGGATCCGCGTCGATCCCGACAATAATCACACCGAACTCTGGTCCCGCGTGGCGCGGGTCAACAATGCCGGCAGCTTTGAGATTGTCTGGGACGCCGGTGTCCGGGTGAAGCCCGATCCCTATTTCGTGGCGCCGTCCCTCGACGACTGGAGCCTGCCGGGGGCGCCCGTCGCGTCCTCGACGGCCTGAGGCGCGAATCATGTCGCTCCAGATCCTGCGCGACTTCAAGGGGCTGCGCGTCCAGGTGATCTACCCGCCCGACCAGGAAGGCAAGGCCCTGGTCGAGCACCTGAAGCGCATCGGTTGCGTCTGCGAGACCGCCTGGCCATTGCCCGAGGCGATATCGAGCAACGCCGATGTCGTCCTGCTCTCCGTCGAGCGGGAAAGTCGCGCGCAGATCCTGGAATTGACGCGCGATTTCGCGAAGGGCAAGGGGCCGACCATCGTCGCCATCGTCTCCTACGAGAACCCGAGTACCCTGCAGGTCGTAATCGAGTGTGGCGCGCTTGCCGTGATCGAGCGGCCGATCCGGCCCTTTGGTCTGCTGACCAACCTGATTCTGGCCCGCGCCCTCTGGATCGAGCGCCAGGAGGCTGAGAAGCGTATCCGCAAACTTGAGCGCAAGCTTTCAGGGAACAACAAGATTACAAAGGCTAAGGCGATCCTGATGGAGAGCCAGGGGCTTTCCGAAGAGGTCGCCTATGAGAGCATCCGCCGGCAGGCCATGTCCAAGCGCCTGCCCATGGATGAAATGGCGGCGGCGATCATCAACGCACATGAGCTATTGAACTTCGCACCAAAGGGTGATTGAATTCTAAGCGTGGTCGCGGTGCACAAGATTGCGCCGCCCGAATTTTAGGCAGCGGAACAGTGAAGTTCACTGCCCCACGGCGATGTAGCCCGTAAGACCCCTTTTCCGGGGTGTTGCGGGTTTTTTTGTTGCCTATCGGCCAACAGTGGCGTTGGCGCGATTCCCATCACGACACCTTGAAACCGGCCAGGTTACGGGCCGGAACACCCCGGATTTACCCGGACGTCGCTTCGATGGATCGGACCGTCGCACGCCTCGAACCCCCGCGCCGGCCGTTCCCCAACACCAGAGGGATAGCCATGAGTCTCAATCGTCGTACCTTCCTGAAGACCTCCGCGCTGGCTGGCGCCGGTGCAGTCGCCGCCCCCGCGCTGATGACGCGCGTGGCGCTGGGCGCCGATCCGATCAAGGTGGGCGTGCTGTTCTCCCAGACCGGCGGCCTCTCGATCATCGAGAAGTCGCTGGCCGACGCCACCCTGATGGCGATTTCGGAAATCAACGCGAAGGGCGGCGTGAACGGTCGTCCGATCGAGGCGGTGGTCGAGGACGGCGCCTCCGATCCGAAGACCTTCAACGAGAAGGCCTCGAAGCTCGTCGTGCGCGACCGCGTGCCGACCGTCTTCGGCTGCTACACCTCCGCCAGCCGCAAGGCCGTGCTGCCCGTGTTCGAGAAGCGCAACAACCTGCTATTCTACCCGACCTATTACGAAGGCTTCGAGTGCTCGAAGAACGTGATCTACACGGGGTCGGCGCCGAACCAGCAGCTCTCGACCTTCATTCCCTGGATCATCAAGAACCTCGGCAAGAAGAAGTTCTTCATCGTCGGCTCCAACTATATCTACCCGCGCGAGATGGCCAAGGTCTGCAAGATCCTGATCGAGGCCAACGGCGCCGAATGGGTGGCGGACGAATATCTCGAACTCGGCCATTCGGAATGGGGTTCGATGGTCAACAAGATCAAGTCGTCGGGTTGCGACGTGGTGCTTTCCAACGTCGTCGGCGATTCGGTCGTCGCCTTCTATCGCGAATTCAAGAACCAGGGCCTGTCGCACGACGTGCTGCCGATTTGCGCCTCCGTCACCTCGGAAGTCGAGATCGCGGCCATGGGCGCCGAATATGCGGCCGGTTCCTACACGTCGTTCCCCTATTTCCAGGCGATCGAGTCGGATGCCAACAAGGCCTTCGTGGAACGCTACCGGACCTTCGTGAACGACCCGAAGGCGGTGACCCACCACGCCATGGAATCCTCCTACTTCCAGGTCTATCTGTTCGCCCAGGCGGCCGCCAAGATCGGTGACAAGCTGACGCCGACGGCGATCCGCGACGCCGTCGCCGGCTCGGAATTCGACGCTCCGAACGGTCATGTGAAGATCGATCCCGAGAACCTGCACACCTGGCTTACCCCGCGCATCGCGCAGTGGCAGGCCGATGGCCAGGGCAAGATCGTCGACCAGCTGCCTGAGCCGATCCGTCCGCTGCCCTATTCAGCCTATGGCGAGACCTCCGACAACCTGTTCTGCACCACCGCCGGTCTCGACTCGGCGAAGCTGAAGCAGTAACGCGCCCCGCCCGGCCGCCCGACGGCGGCCGGGCTCCTTTCCCGTCCGGAACCTTCGAGGTCGCGTCGTGGTCGATACCTTGTTCATCGGATTGAGCATCGGCTCCATCCTGCTGCTGGTCGCCCTGGGGCTGACCATCACCTATGGCGCCATGGGGGTCATCAACATGGCCCATGGTGAAATGGTGATGATCGGTGCCTATGTCACCGTGCTCTCGGGCATCTATCTCGGCGCCAATCTGCTGGTCGCCATGCCGCTGGCCTTCCTGGTCGCCGGGGCGATCGGCTGGGGCATCGAGTGGCTGCTGGTGCGAAGGCTCTACGGCCGGCTGATCGATACATTGCTCGCGACCTGGGGCATCGCCATCCTGTTGCAGCAGGCGGTGCGCCTCGAGCTCGGCCTGTCCTTTTTCGGCATCCATATCGACGGGCTTGGCCCGGGCCTCCAGAACGTCGACGTACCTGCCTTCCTGCGCGGCACGATTCCGATGCTGGGCACCGAGATCAATGCCTATCGCAGCTTCATCATCCTGGTCACCCTGCTGCTGACGGCGATGACCTGGTTCATCATGTACCGCACCTCGATCGGCATGCAGGTCCGCGCCGTCATGCGCAACCGCAACATGGCGGCGGCCTGCGGCATTGACGTGAAGCGGGTGAACGCGCTCACCTTCGCCTATGGCTCCGCGCTTGCCGGTGTCGCCGGCGTGATGATGGCCGGGTTCAAGACCGTATTCCCGGACATGGGGGCCTCCATGGTCATCGACGGCTTCATGGTCGTCGTCGTCGGTGGGGTTGGTAGCCTCTTCGGCGCCGTCGCCGCTTCCGGCATCCTTGGCGAAATCAATGGCCTTGTTGCCGCCGCCACCAACGACATTCTCGCCCGCGCTGTCGTCTTCGGCACCGTCATCGTCGTGATCGTGCTGATGCCGAAAGGCCTGTTCTCCTTCAAGGGGCGTTGAGTCATGCCTATGCCACGATTCGTAACCTATGGCGCCTATGCGCTCTTCATGGCGGCGATCCTGTTGCTGCCTCTCGTTGTCGACGATCCCTTCTGGCTGAACCGTTTCGCCAAATACGGCGTGTTCGGCATGCTCGGCATCGCCGTCGCCCTGTCGTGGGGCTATGCCGGCATTCTCAATCTCGGCCAGGGCCTGTTCTTCGGCATCGGCGCCTATGCGATCGCCATGTCGCTGAAGCTGGCCAGCCCGACCAGCCTCGCCCAGGGTTCCGACACGCCGGTGCCGGACTTCATGCTGTGGAACGCGGAGCCCGGCGCGCAGACGGATCTGTGCTGCATCAATTCGGGCTCCTTCCTTTGGATCCCCTTCCAGTCCGAATGGTTCGGCATGCTCATGGGCATCGTGCTTCCCGTGATCGTCGCCGGCATCCTCGGCACCGTGGTGTTCCGCAAGCGGGTGGCGGGGGTTTTCGTCTCGATCATTACCCTGGCGCTCGTGCTGCTCGTCCGTCTTCTCATCATCGACGCGCAGCCCGTGACCAACGGCTTCAACGGGCTGACGGATCTGGGCTGGCTCACCATCGGCGGTTTCGAATTCGATCCCTATCTGACCGAGACATATTACCTGATCGCCGTTTCGCTCTGCGTCGTGCTGATCGGCACCCGCATCCTGGTCGAGACGCGGGCGGGCCTGATCCTGCAGGCGATCCGCGACGACGAGAACCGGGCGCGTTACCTCGGCTTCGACGTGCCGGCCTATCAGATCTTCTTCTTCGCCGTCTCGGCGCTGATCGCGGGCTTCGCCGGCATGCTCTATGTCGTCGTCGCCGAATTCGCCTCGCCCACCTTCATGGATCTCACCTTCTCGATCACCATGGTGGTCTGGGCGGCCGTGGGCGGGCGCTCCTCGATCCTCGGCGCCTGCATCGGCGCGATCCTGATCAACACGATCGAAGCCTCGATCTCGGAAACCGAAGCCTTCGTCGAGGCGTGGAAGGCGATCATCGGCCTGCTCTTCGTCCTCGTCGTGCTGTTCCTGCCGCGTGGCATCGCCGGCCTCGCCAAGGACGGCATCGGCGCGCTGCTCGGCCGGCGCAAGACACCGAGCCCCGTCGCGGCCGCGAAGGAGGTGACGGAATGAGCGACATCGCCCTCACGCTCGACGGCCTCGGCGTTTCCTTCTCCGGCTTCAAGGCGGTCGACGGCGTCTCCCTGATGGTCAGGACCGGGGAACTCCGCGTGTTGCTGGGCGCCAATGGTGCCGGCAAGACGACGCTGATGGACCTCGTCAGCGGCAAGACCAAGAGCACCGAAGGCCAGGTCTATGTCGACGACACCGACATCACCAATTGGGCCGAACACAAGATCGCCAGGGCCGGCGTCGGACGGAAGTTCCAGATCCCGTCGGTGTTCC
>JAQVKV010000056.1 GCA_028694545.1 Zavarzinia sp.
GGAAAACCTCAGCGCCGGCCGACCGCGATCATCCGTTCGACCGCGCGGCGGGCGCGATCGGCAACCGAGGGATCCACCTCGACCCGGGGTTCCAGGGTTTCGAGCGAATGCAGGATCTTCGGCAGGGTGATCTTCTTCATGTGCGGGCACATGATGCAGGGACGGACGAATTCGGTCGTCGGCGAGGCGGCGGCGATATTGTCCGACATGGAGCATTCGGTGATCATCAGCACCCGCGCCGGCTTCTCGTCGCGGACGTAGTCGATCATCTTGGCGGTGGAACCCGCGAAATCGGCGGCCGCGATCACTTCCGGCGGGCATTCCGGATGGGCGATGACGACGAGGTCGTCATAGGCCCGGCGGAAGCGGCGGATTTCGTCCGGGGTGAAGCGCTCGTGGACCTCGCAATGGCCCTTCCAGGTGAGGATCTTCACCTTGGTCTGGGTCGCGATCCACTTGGCCAGATATTCGTCCGGCAGGCACAGCACGCGCTCCGCCCCGAGGCTCTCGACCACTTCGACCGCATTGCCCGAGGTGCAGCAGATGTCGCTTTCCGCCTTCACCTCGGCCGAGGTGTTCACATAGGTGACCACCGGCGCGTCCGGATAGGTTTCGCGCAGCAGGCGGATGTCGGCGGCGGTGATGGACTCGGCGAGCGAGCAGCCGGCGTCCATGTCCGGCATCAGGACGATCTTGTCCGGGTTCAGCAGTTTCGCCGTCTCGGCCATGAAGTGGACGCCGGCCATCACGATCACGTCCGCGTCCGTCTCGGCCGCGCGCTTGGCCAGGGCCAGGCTGTCGCCCACGATGTCGGCGACGCCGTGGAAGATTTCCGGAGTCTGGTAGTTGTGCGCCAGGATGACCGCGTTCTTTTCCTTCTTCAGCCGATTGATGCGGTCGATGAAGGGGGCGTGCAGGCGCCACTCGTCTTCCGGCAAGACCCGTTCCATCTTGGACCAGATGCCCGCGGTCGCGGCAGCCACTTCCGGGGTGAAGGGCAGGGCGGTGGCGAAATCGGTCGGGACGTTCATGTTCATGGCGTTCCTCGTCGGAGGCGGCGCTTGCGCGGGGGGCGCCTTTTTGAAGGCTTGTTGGTCGAAGTCTTAATGCTCAACTTGAGCATATTCTAGATATGCTCATATCGAGCATAATCAAGCCTGTCAAGAAAATGTCGTGATCGCTCCGCCAGGCGGGAAGCTGGGATACCGCTCGTGCAATACTGCACATGCGAAGGCGCCGTGCCCCGAAAGGGCACGGCGCCCGCCGCATTCAGGCGTAGGCGAATTCGGCGCCGTCGAGATCGATGGCGGGCAGGGCCTTGCGTTCGGTCCAATAGTCCTGGGTGTGTTGCCATTCGGGCTTGTCGCCGCGCTTGGGCAGAATCTCCATGGAGCGCATCAGATAGCCCGGGTTGAAATTGTCCTGGTCCATCCAGGGCAGCAGTTCCATGTCCGCGTCCTCGGGCCGCAGTTTCACCTCGACCCGGTGCATGCCGGTCTCCTTCATGTGGTTGAGAAGGCGGCAGACGAAATCGCCGATCAGGTCGGCCCGCAGTGTCCAGCTGGCCCGGAAGTAGCCGAAGATCCAGACGAGGTTGGGCAGGCCGGTGAACATCATGCCGCGATAGGTGATGGTCTTCGCGAAATCGAGCGGCTTGCCATCCACCGAAAAGGCGATGTCGCCGAGAACGCTGAGATTGAAGCCGGTCGCGGTCACGATGATGTCGGCGTTCAGTTCCTTGCCGGATCTGGTGCGGATGCCGGTTTCGGTGAAACGCTCGATCTCGTCGGTGACGACGCTGGCCTTGCCAGACTTGATGCCCTTGAACAGGTCGCCGTCCGGCACGAAGGCGACGCGCTGCTGCCACGGGCGATAGCGCGGCGTGAAATGTTCCTTCACGGTCTCGTCGTCGAGATAGCCACGCACGCCGTTGATCAGGAACTCCTTCATCACGTCCGGCTGATCGATGCACAGGCGGGTGAGTTCCGCCTGGTCATGCAGGATCTTGCGCCGCGTGATCTCGTGGACCCAGGCATCGTCGACCTCGAGCGCGCGGAGCTGTTCGGCCATGTCGTTGATGTTCTGGGCCGGCACGAAATAGGTCGGCGAGCGCTGGAGCAGGGTGACATGCTTCGTTTCGCCGGCGATCGCGGGCACCAGCGTCGCGGCCGTCGCGCCCGAGCCGATGACCAGCACCTCCTTGTCCTTGTAGACGAGATCGTCCGGCCAAGTCTGGGGGTGGACGATGGTGCCCTTGTAGCTCTCCATGCCCGGCCATTGGGGTGTGTAACCTTCCGAATGGCGATAATAGCCCTGGCACATCCAGAGGAAATTGGTGTTGATCCTGAAGCTTTCACCCGTATCGCCACGGGTTACTTCGAGGGTCCAGAGATTGTCCTCGCTCGACCAGGAAGCGGCGCTGATGCGGTGGCGGTAGCGGATATGGGCGTCGAGGCCGTTCTCCTCGATCACCTCGCCCATGTACTTCAGGATCTCCTCGGCGGTGGCGATCGGGGCGCCGGTCCAGGGCTTGAAGCGATAGCCGAAGGTGAAAAGGTCGCTGTCCGAGCGGATGCCAGGGTAGCGGTGGGTGAGCCAGGTGCCCCCGAAGCTCTCCAGCCCTTCCAGCACGACGAAGCGCGTACCCGGGCATTGGGTCGTCAGATGGTAGGCACCGCCCACGCCTGAGATCCCTGCGCCGACGATCACCACGTCGAAATGTTCCGCCGGTGCGGTTTCTTCCGCGACCTTGCGCGCGAGCGCGGTCGTTGCCATTTCTCTCTCCTCCCATTCGTTGTTCTGCGGCGATAAAGGTGACGCCTGCGTCATTTTTAAACGAGACGGCTGGCCGGCACCTTGATCAGGATCAATCGGTGCTCCGGGGCGATGATCGTCAACGTGAGGCTGGCCAACGGCCGGGGGCTTTGCCGTAGACTGGGACCGTGCTGGAGGGTCGTCGATGCGTTTTTCGGTCAGTCACGAGACGCGGTACCAATATTCCGTGCCGGTCGGCTTCGCGCCTCACGTGATCCGACTGTCGCCGCGCCTGGATGCGGGCACGATCCTTGCCCAGTCGATCGAGGTCGATCCCCTGCCGGCGTGGCGGGATGATCTGTTGGATCACTACGGCAATCCCTTTACCCGGGTGAGTTTCCAGGGGCATTTCGATCACTTGCGCATCGAAAGCCGTTTCGAGGTCGTGACTCCGATCATGCCGCCGCTGCCCTTGCTGTCACTGGCGCCCCTGCCGTGGCCGATCGACTACGAGGGGGAGTTCGCCAGCTATCTGATGGCGGACGGCATCGAGGGAACGGTGCGCCATTTCGCGGCGGAGCTTGCCGGCGCCTGTCAATGGGATGCGGTGTCCTTCCTCTACCGGCTGACGGAGACCCTGTTCCAGCGCACCGACCGCCACATCCGGGTCGAGGGCCTGGCCCAATCCCCGGCCTATACGCTGGCGAGCGCCAGGGGGGCCTGCCGGGATCTCGCCGTCCTGTTCATGGCGGCGTGCCGCAGCCTCGGCATTCCGGCGCGTTTCGTCAGTGGTTATCAGGCGGAAGCCGAGAGCGTGGATGGCCAGCGTCATCTGCATGCCTGGGCCGAAGTGTTCATTCCGGGTTGGGGCTGGATCGGCTTCGACCCCACCCACGGCCGGCCGACGGGTGACGGCTATGTGGCGCTCTGCGCGGCGCCCGACCAGGCGGCGACCATGCCGGTCGAGGGCGGCTTCTACGCGAACGGCGTTACCGCGACCCTGGATTACCGGGTGCGTATCGCGACTGGTACCTGAGAACGACTGGTGCGTAAGGGGGCAGGGGCCGCGTGGTCAGCCCCTGCCGGGTGACATCACTGCAGGTTCAGGATGTAGTCGATCAGCATTTCGGCTTCTTCGTTGGAAACCGGCTGACGCGCGCCTTCGGGCGGCATCTTGCCCGAATTCCAGTGATACGCGCCCGGCCGGTCGGTCCCGGCATGGACGATCGGCACCAGCATCAGCTTGGCGTTGCGCAGGCCCGAGAAACGCTTCGCAATCTCCTTGAAGGAGGGCGCGGTCGTCATCTTGTCGACCTCGTGGCAGTGGAAGCAGCCCTTGGCGGTGGCCAGGGCTTCACCGGCCGCCATGTCGACCGGCGGCGTTGTCTCGCCTTCGGCCCAGGCCGGGCCCGATGTGATCAGGGCCAGGGTGAACACGGCGGCAGCCAGGGGCCCTCCAATGCCGGCCGTGCGGGTGAGAATCGAGGATAGGGACATGATGTGCCTCTTGTTGTCTGTGCGCGGCACCCGGATTCGCGCCGGGCGACAAAGGAATCCTATCATCTTCTCGCGCCTTGCGTGTTACGGCTCGCCGAACTTCCTCGACCCGCACCTGAAAATCCTCGGCTCGGTCGGGCCGGCCGGGGCCGACCTCGCGCCGCGCCGCCACCCAGCCCTTGATGCCGTCCGTCGGCGCGCCGTCCTATTTCGCGACGAAGCCGACGCCCGAAACGCTGGCCGATCTTGGTGCGCACAATTGTATCCGCGTGTATCCGCCGCGCGGGTCTTGGCCTTGCCCATGTGGCGGAAGCCATGGCGGCTGCCGACATCGCGGCGGGGCGGTTGCGCCCGATACTGGGCGACTGGTCGCCGCCGATCGGCGGCGTGCATCCCTACTACCCGCGCCTGCGCCTCGCGTCGGTCACTCTACAGGCCTTCGTTGCCCACCTGTGGTCGGCAAAAGTGCCGGACTAGCCGCCGATCTTGGGCAGGGGCAGGGGGATGCCGACGTCGTGCTTTTCCTGCATGACGTCGCGGCGGAAGCGATAGGTTTCGGCCGGGCGGCCGCGGCCCGAGGTCTCGATATGGCCCGTCGCCTCGACGAGGTCGCCGGCGATCACCGTACGGCGGAAATTCTGCTTGTGCAGCTCGATACCCGACAGGGCTTCGACCACCTTCTGAAGGCGCAGCAGGGTGAACTCCGGCGGCAGCAGGTCGAAGACCACCGGGCGATAGTCGATCTTGCCGCGCAATCGGCCAAGCGCCGAGGCAAGCACCCGGCGATTGTCCAGCGCCATCGAATGGCCCAATGCCCGGGCGGCGGCCAGTTGTTCGGGCGGGGTCGGTGGCAGGGTCTGCCCGGCGGCCTGCGCCGCGATCACGCCATCGCGGATCGCTTCCTTCACGAGGCCGGCGGAATAGAGCAACTCGTAACGATCGAGACAGCGCAGCAGATCGAAATGCCCGGTGCCGGCGACGGGGCCGAAGGCGATTGCCGTCCGCTCCATGCGAGTGCGGGCGGTGCGGGCGTCCGGGGCCGCGTCGATCCAGGCCGTCAGCGCCGGGCGGATCACCCGGTCGATCACCTCGGGCCGGCCCTCGCGCCAGTCTTCCCACGGCAGGAAGCCGTACCAGGACAGCCATTGCGCCTCGCCGGTACCGGCAAGCGGGGTTTCCTGAGTCAGCGCTAGGTAGGCGACCGAGACCACCCGGGGCCCGCCCAGAAGCTCGCGCGGATCGCGGTTCTGGTTGGCGAAGGTATAGAGCTGTTCGACATAGCGCATGGCGACGCCGGTCTGTTCCGTCACCCATTGGCGCAGGCCGAGTTCCAGGGTGCGGTGATGCTGCGGCTCGAAGGGGCCGAAGGGCAGGGTTTCGGGCGTGTCGAAAGTGGGGGGCAGCAGGCCCTGCTGCGCCGGCGTGGCGAGATCGTGGGTCATGCGCCGGGCGACCAGCACGCGCGGGTCCTCCTCCGTCACCGCGACGATGACGGCGGTCAGGCCGATGCTGACTCCGCGCACATTGTGGTCCCCGGCCGGGGGCTGCTCGTTCGCCATGTCTCTCGTTCCCCCTCGACGGACGGAAGATAGGCCATGTGGCGAAAAAGGGAACGCCCTCTCAGCTTTCGACGATCAGGGCGTGGCGCTTCTTGCCAGCCGACAATTTGACCCCGCCTTCGGCAAGCGCCTCCAGCTTGGCGAATTCGTCGGTCACCGTGACGTCGTCCAGTTTCACGCCCTTGCCCTTGATCAGGCGGCGCGCCTCGCCGTTGGAGGCGGCCATGCCCGCCTTCACCAGCAGTTCGTAGACGTTGATGCCGGCGGCGACCGCATCCTTCGCCACTTCGACCTTGGGCAGCGTGTCGGCGGCGGCGCCTTCCTCGAAGGTCTTGCGCGCGGTTTCGGCGGCATTTTCGGCTTCGTCGCGGCCATGGGCCAGCGCCGTCGCCTCGGTCGCCAGGATCTTCTTGGCGTCGTTCAGCTCGGCCCCTTCGAGGGTTTCGAGGCGGGCGATCTCGGCCTCCGGCAGTTCGGTGAAGAGGCGCAGGAAACGGCCGACGTCGCTGTCCTCCGTGTTGCGCCAGAACTGCCAGTAGTCGTAGGGGCTGCGGGCATCCGCGTTCAGCCAGACGGCGCCCGACGCGGTCTTGCCCATCTTGGCGCCCGACGCCGTGGTGATCAGGGGCGAGGTCAGGCCATAGAGCTGGATGTCGGCGGTGCGCCGGCCGAGTTCCACGCCCTGGACGATGTTGCCCCATTGGTCCGAGCCGCCCATCTGCAGGCGCACGCCATGGTTCCGGGCCAGTTCGACGAAGTCGTAGGCCTGAAGGATCATGTAGTTGAACTCGAGGAACGAGAGGTTCTGTTCCCGGTCGAGGCGGATCTTCACGCTGTCCTGCGACAGCATGCGGTTGACCGAGAAGTGCCGGCCGTAATCGCGCAGGAAGGCGATGTAGTTCAGCTTCGACAGCCATTCGTCGTTGTCGACCATGACCGCGTCGGTCGGGCCGTCGCCGAAGGTCAGGAATTTCGCGAAGACACGCTTGATGCCGGCCAGATTCTCGGCGATGCGCGCCTCGCCCAGCAGGGGGCGGGATTCGTCGCGGAACGAAGGGTCGCCGATACGGGTGGTGCCGCCACCCATCAGGACGATCGGCTTATGGCCGGCCTGCTGCAGCCGGCGCAGCATCATGATCTGGACGAGCGAGCCCACGTGCAGCGACGGCGCCGTGGCGTCGAAGCCGATATAGGCGGCGAAGGGCGCGCGCTCGGCGGCGAGCGCGTCCAGCCCTTCGAGGTCGGTGCACTGGTGGATGTAGCGGCGTTCCGTCAGGACCCGCAGGAATTCGGATTTCAGGCTCGTCATGGTGCGGGCGATGTAGCATGAAGGGGCGGTGAAGGACAATCGCCGTGCGCCCGCCCTTTCGCGTCATCCCGGCGAAGTCCGGGATCTTTCGCAGGTTCGGGCGCTCCTTCGTCACGAGGTCCTGGCCTTCGCCGGGACGACGGAAAGGCGAAAGAGGGAGCGGCCATGAAAGCCCTGGGACTGATGAGCGGTACGTCGCTCGACGGCATTGATCTTGCGGTGATCGAGACGGATGGCGAGCGGATCGAGGCGCTGGGGCCGGTGCTGACCGTGCCGCATCTGCCGGCGACGCGGGCCGCCTGCCGGGAAGCGAGCCGTCTGGCCGCCGGCTGGCGCCCGGGAAACGCGGTGCCGGACGCCGTTCTGGACGCGGCGGCGCGGATCACCGAGGCCCATCGTCTCGCCATCCATCATTTCCTGCGCCAAGAGGACGAGGCGGCCGGGGTCGAGGTGATCGGCTTCCACGGCCAGACCATCATGCATCGCCCGGGCGAGGGACTGACGTGGCAGATCGGCGACGCGCAGGTGCTGGCGGATGAATTCGGCATCGATGTCGTCGGCCAGATGCGCCTGGCCGACGTGCGCGCCGGCGGGCAAGGGGCGCCGCTTGCCCCGCTCTATCACCGGGCGCTGGCGTCGGGGCTCGAGGGGCCGGTCGCCGTGCTCAATCTCGGCGGGGTCGGCAATGTCACCTGGATCGCGCCGGGGGCGGAGCCGGTCGCCTTCGACACCGGGCCGGGTAATGCCCTGATCGACGACTGGGCCCTGCAGCACACCGGGGCACCGGTGGATCGGGATGGCGCCCTGGCCGGGGCCGGGCGTATCCACCACGAGGTGCTGGCCGCCATGATGGACCATCCCTTTTTTGACGAACCCGCGCCCAAATCGCTGGACCGTGACGATTTCTCGGCGGCTCCCGCGCGCGGCCTTTCACCGGAGGACGGTGCCGCGACGCTGACAGCCTTCACGGTGGAAACAGTCGCGGCGGCCGGACGGCATTATCCGGCGCCGGTCACGCGGGTGCTGGTGACCGGAGGTGGGCGGCTGAACCCCGTGCTGATGGCGATGCTGGAAAAACGCCTCGGCGTATCGGTGGAACCGGTGGAGGCGGTCGGCTGGCGCGGCGACAGCCTGGAGGCGGAAGCCTTCGGCTTCCTCGCGGTGCGCAGCCTGAAGGGGCTGCCGCTCAGCGTGCCGGGGACGACGGGCGTGCCCCGGCCACTGACCGGGGGTCAGCTGTTCCGGCCGAGGCGCATGTCCAGATAGGCGCCGACCATGCCGGTCATCTGGTCCATCTCGTTCTCGAAGAAGTGGCCAGCCCCTTCGATCGTCTCGTATTTCACCTTGATGCCGCGCTGGTTCGACAGGCGGGTGGCGAGCTTCGCCACTTCCGGTTCCGAGACCACCTGATCGGCCGTGCCTTGGACGATCAGCCCGTCGGACGGGCAGGGGGCGAGGAAGGTGAAGTCGTATTTGCTGGCGGGCGGCGAGATCGAGATGAAGCCGTTGATCTCGGGCCGGCGCATGAGAAGCTGCATGCCGATCCAG
>JAQVKV010000057.1 GCA_028694545.1 Zavarzinia sp.
CGGCGGCGACGCCCGACGGCGTGCCGGTCGCGATCACGTCGCCCGGATGCAGGGTGGTGAAGGACGTGAGATAGGCGATGATCGCCGGGATCCCGAAGATCATGTCCGCCGTATTGCCGTGCTGGCGCACGACACCGTCCACCCGCGTGGTCAGCGAAAGGGCATGGGGATCGGGCACTTCGTCCGCCGTCACCAGAAAGGGGCCGAAACCGCCGGTGCCGGGAAAGTTCTTGCCCGGGGTGAATTGCCCCGTGTGGCGCTGGAAATCGCGGACCGAGGCGTCCTGGAAGCAGGCATAGCCCGCGACATGGGCCATGGCATCCGCCTCGCGGACATGGCGGGCCCGCCGCCCGATGATCACCGCCAGCTCGCCCTCGTAATCGAAGGCCCGGGAATTGTTAGGCAGGATCAGGTCGCCGCCCTGGGGCACCAGCGTGTCGGCGAAACGGGTGAAGACGGTCGGCCAGGGCGGCGGTTCCCGTCCCATTTCCTTGGCGTGATCGGCATAATTGACGCCGATGCACAGGATTTTCTCAGGGTCGGGCACCGGCGGCAGCAGGCGAACCTCGTCGAATCCGAGATCGGGGGAAAGACGCGCGGCCATGACACCGGCCTTGCCCAGATTATTGGCGATGCAATCCTTGATCGTCAGGGCATCGGCCCCGAAGCGGGCGCCGAGGTCGACGATACCCCCGTCCTTGACGGCTCCGAAACCGAGGCGTTGACCATCGAGAAACGAGACGAGCTTCATGGTGATCTCCAAAGGACTGCAGTGGGCGGAAGGAAAGCGCATTCCGATGCCGATCGTCCACCACCAAGCCTATGCCCCGGCCCTGCCCGCCGGCCATCGCTTCCCCATGGGCAAATTCGCCGCACTCTTCGCCCGCTTGCAGGCCGAGGGCCTGGCCCGGCCGGACAATACCTTCGTCCCCGCCCCGATCCCCCGGGACGCCCTGCTGCGCGTCCATGACGCGGCCTATGTCGACGCCGTGCTGGCCATGGCGGCGCCGCCGGCGATCGAGCGGCGAATCGGCCTGCCGGTCGACGAGGGCGTGGTGCGCCGCGCCCGTCTCGCCGGCGGCGGCACCCTGCTGACCGCGAGGCTCGCACTGCGCCACGGCATTGCCTGCAACACGGCGGGCGGCAGCCACCACGCGCGGGCGGAAACGGGAGCGGGCTTCTGCGTCTTCAACGATGTCGCGGTAGCGATTCGGGCCTTGCAGGCCGAGGAACGCATTGGCCGGGCCCTGATCGTCGACCCGGACGTCCATCAGGGCGACGGCACGGCGGCGATCTTCCGGGGGGACGCATCCGTCTTCACCCTGTCCGTTCATTGCGGCGAGAATTTCCCGGTGCGCAAGGAAGCGGGCGACCTGGACGTGCCCCTGCCGCGCGGCACGGGGAACGGCGCCTATCTGGCGGCGCTGGCGCCCGCTCTCGAGGTGGCGCTGGCGGCCGGGCCCTTCGACATCGCCTTCTACAACGCGGGCGTCGACGTCCACGCGGACGATCGCCTCGGCCACCTGAGCCTGTGCGATGACGGCATCGCCCGGCGCGACGCCCTGGTGCTGCGCCGGCTGCGCGCGGCGGGGCTGCCTGTCGCCGGCGTCATCGGCGGCGGCTACATGGACGACGTCGAGGCGCTGGCCGCGCGCCACGCCATCCTGCACCGGACGGCGGCGGCACTGACGGCAGGGACCTGATCAACCGGCGATGGGCGGCTGGAACGAGAGTCCCATGTCCCAGGGAAAATAGATCCAGGTGTCCTGGCTGACCTCGGTCACGAAGGTATCGACCAGAGGGCGGCCCATGGGCTTGGCGTAAACGGTGGCGAAATGGGCCTTGGGCAACATGTCGCGGACGATTCGCGCCGTCTTCCCGGTATCGACCAGATCGTCGATCAGCAGGATCTCGCTGCCGCCGTCGGCCGCCAGCGCGGCGACTTCAGGCGAAACGCCTTTCATCACCAGGGGCGCGCCCTGTTCCTTGTAGTCGTGGTAGGAGGCGATGCAGATCGTGTCGATCAGGCGGATGTTCAGTTCGCGGGCGACGATCAGCGCCGGCACCAGGCCACCGCGCGTGATGCAGGCGATCGCCTTGAACGTCCGCTCGCCCCCGGTCAGGCGCCAGGTGAGCGCGCGGGCATCGCGATGGAACTGTTCCCAGGAAACCGGAAAGGCCTTCTGGCTGGACGGTTCGGACATGGTTCGCATCCCCCAATGCAAGAAGGGCGACCCTTGCGGGTCGCCCTTTCCTTGTGCATCAGACGGTTGGTGGAGCCAGGGGGAGTCGAACCCCTGACCTCTTGAATGCCATTCAAGCGCTCTCCCAACTGAGCTATGGCCCCAAGCCGTCTAACCCGCTGATTCTGCTACCATTTTGCTTTCGCTTGGCAGCGTCCCCTGCGGAGCGCGGACATTATGAGCAGTCCGCGATCCGGTCAAGAGCTTTTTTAGCGGTCCTTTTCGTCGTCGTCGAGATTGATATCCGCGTCGACCACGTCCTCGAGATCCTCGTCATCGAGGTCGTCGTCGGCATCGAGCAGAGTGTCCTCCTCGTCATCGCCTTCGACGGCATCATCCACGTCGATGTCGTCGCCATCGTCGTCCTCCCCGTCGTCGGAGGCATCGGCGATGAGGTCTTCTTCGCCGCCGTCCAGTTCCGCGATGCCGACGTCGTCGTCCTCGTCGTCACCGTCTTCGGCGTCCCTGTCCTCGTCCTCGATCTCGTCGTCATCAAGGACGCCAACGGCGATGGCTGTCGCGGCGGCGGCAGTCTTCACCTTGGCCGCCTTGGTGTCGGGACGAGCCCGGCGGATCTTCAGTGCCGCTTCTGGTTCAAAGACGGCTTCGCATTTCGGGCACACGATGGGATCGCGGCCCATGTCGTAGAAGCGAGCGCCGCAGGACAGGCACTGACGCTTCACGCCCCATTCCGGTTTGGCCAAGGTCGTTCTCCACGCGAAAATCAGGGCGTCGCTTTGCCATGAAGTGCACGGTCTGTCAAAGCGATTGGCGACGTGGTAAGTGCACGGCTTGTCGATTCCGGACCCAGAGACCCTCACGTGCCTGCCCGAAGTGCCCAAACCAGCCCCGCCCTCGCCGGCAAAGTCACTGTACCCGGCGACAAGTCGATTTCCCACCGCGCACTGATTCTCGGCGGCGTCGCCGTGGGCCGGACCGAGGTGACGGGCCTGCTCGAGGGCGACGACGTGATGCATACGGCCGAGTGCATGCGCCGCCTGGGCGCCACCGTCACCCGCCTGGGCCCCGGCCACTGGCAGGTCGACGGCGTCGGCGTCGGCGGCCTGATCGAACCGGCGGACATTCTCGACATGGGCAATTCGGGCACCGGCGCCCGGCTGCTCATGGGCCTTGTCGCCGGCCACCCGATCACGGCGATCTTCACGGGCGACGCCTCGCTGAACCGCCGCCCCATGGCCCGGGTCACCGATCCGTTGTCGCGCATGGGCGCGCGCTTCGTCGGCCGGGCCGGGGGCAGGTTGCCGCTGGCCGTGGTCGGCGCGCGGGCGCCGATGCCGATCGAATACCGTCTGCCCGTCGCCTCGGCCCAGGTGAAGTCGGCGATCCTGCTGGCCGGCCTGTGCGCGCCGGGCGAGACCACGGTGATCGAGCCCGAGCCGACGCGGGATCATTCCGAACGCCTGCTCGGCCATTTCGGCGCGGAAGTCCGTATCGTCGATTCGGCCGACGGCAGCCGCCGCGTCACCCTGCGCGGCCAGCCGGAACTGGTCGCCGCGCCGGTCGTCGTGCCGGGCGATCCGTCCTCCGCCGCCTTCCCCGTCGTCGCCGCGCTGATCGTCCCCGGCTCCGACATCGTGGTGGAGAACGTCGGCCTCAATCCCTTGCGCGCCGGCCTGTTCGACACGCTCATCGAGATGGGCGCGGACATCACCTATCTGAACCGACGCGTCGAAGGCGGCGAGCCGGTCGCGGACCTGCGCGTGCGCCATTCCGCCCTGAAGGGTATCGATGTGCCGGCGGCCCGCGCCCCGTCCATGATCGACGAATATCCGATCCTCGCCGTCGCCGCCGCCTTCGCCGAGGGCAAGACGCGCATGAACGGTCTTGCCGAATTGCGGGTCAAGGAAAGCGATCGCCTGGCCGCCGTCTCCGCCGGCCTTGCTGCCAATGGCGTGTCTCACGAGGCCGGGCCGGACTTCCTGGTGGTGCACGGTGGCAAGGTCACGGGGGGCGGTACGGTCGCAACCCATATGGACCACCGCATCGCCATGTCCTTCCTCGTCATGGGGCTTGCCGCCGAAACGCCGGTGACGGTCGATGACGACCACATGATCGACACTTCCTTCCCCGGTTTCGCGCCCATGATGGCCGGCCTCGGGGCCCGGATCGGATGAGCGCCTTCGTCGTCGCCATCGATGGCCCGGCTGCGGCCGGCAAGGGCACCCTGGCACGTCGTCTGGCCGAAGAGTTCGGCTTCGCCTATCTCGACACCGGTTCGCTCTATCGCGCCGTCGCCCTCGACCTGATCCGGTCCGGCCACCGCACGCCGAGCGAGAACGAGGCCGCGATGGCGGCCCTCGACCTTGATCAGGATCTGCTGTTCTCGCCCGATCTCCGGCGCGAGGAGACGGGCAATCTGGCCAGCGTGGTCGCCGCCATGCCGGCGGTGCGCGCCGCCCTCGACCATTTCCAGCGCCGCTTCGCCGCCAATCCGCCCCATGGAGCGCCCGGCGCCGTGCTGGACGGCCGCGACATCGGGACCGTCATATGCCCGGACGCCCCGGTAAAACTGTTCCTGACGGCCAGCGTGGAGGCCCGCGCGCGGCGCCGCTTCCTCGAACTGCAAACCAAGGGCGAGGTCCCCGACCTCGGGCGCATCTCGACCGAGATCCGCGAGCGCGACGAACGCGACGCCGGCCGCGCCACGGCCCCCCTGAAGCCCGCCGCCGATGCCCACTTGCTGGACACGTCGAATTTGGCTATTGAAGAGGTCTTCGCGAAGGCGAAGGCCATCATTGAGACGGCGCGGCAGACGCGGGCCTGAAGGGCCATGCGTTTCCCGTGCCTTTTGTCATGCGCGCCCCCACAAGGGAGAAACCTTTCCACGGGAAGGATCGGGGGAAGACCGCCGGAGACAACCGGCCGGCCTGGTAAGTGATTTAGGAGAAAACTGGTAATGACCGAATTCAAAGAGAATTTCGCAGACCTGCTCGAGGAAACCTTCGGCACGGCCAACAGCCTCGAAGGTAGCGTGATCGAAGGTCGCGTTGTCTCGATCGAGAATGACTTCGCGGTGATCGACGTCGGCCTGAAGGCCGAGGGTCGCGTTGCCCTCAAGGAATTCGCCCCTCCCGGCCAGAAGGCCGAGCTGAAGCCGGGCGATATCGTCGAGGTCTATCTCGAGCGCATGGAAAACGCGATGGGCGAAGCGGTGATCAGCCGCGAGAAGGCCCGCCGCGAGGAAGCCTGGACCATTCTGGAACGTGCGTTCGAGAAGGGTCAGCGCGTCGAAGGCGTGATCTTCGGCCGCGTGAAGGGTGGCTTCACCGTCGATCTTTCGGGCGCCGTCGCCTTCCTGCCCGGTTCGCAGGTCGACGTTCGCCCCGTGCGTGACATCACGCCCCTGATGGGCGTGCCGCAGCCCTTCCAGATCCTGAAGATGGACCGCCGCCGCGGCAATATCGTCGTGTCGCGCCGCGCCGTCCTGGAAGAAACCCGCGCCGAAGCCCGGTCGGAACTGGTCGCCAACCTGAAGGAAGGCCAGATCCTCGAGGGCGTCGTGAAGAACATCACCGATTACGGTGCGTTCGTCGACCTCGGCGGCGTCGATGGCCTGCTGCACGTCACCGACATCGCGTGGCGCCGCGTCAACCATCCGTCGGAAGCGCTGACGATCGGCCAGACCGTGAAGGTCCAGGTCATCCGCGTGAACCCGGAAACCCAGCGCATCTCGCTCGGCATGAAGCAGCTTCTGGCCGATCCGTGGGACGGTGTCGCCGCGAAGTATCCGATGGGCGTGAAGTTCCTCGGCCGCGTGACCAACATCACCGACTACGGCGCCTTCGTGGAGCTGGAGCCGGGTGTCGAAGGTCTGGTTCACGTCTCCGAAATGAGCTGGACCAAGAAGAACGTCCACCCGGGCAAGATCGTCTCCACCTCGCAGGAAGTGGAAGTGATGGTGCTCGAGGTCGACGCCAACAAGCGCCGCATCTCGCTCGGCCTGAAGCAGTGCCTGGAGAACCCGTGGTCGGCCTTCGCCGCCATGCATCCCCAGAACACCGAGATCGAGGGCGAGGTCAAGAACATCACCGAATTCGGTCTGTTCATCGGCCTGGACGGCGGCGTGGACGGTATGGTCCACCTCTCCGACCTCGACTGGAACCGTCCTGGCGAACAGGCGATCCAGGACTACAAGAAGGGCGACATGGTGCGTGCCGTCGTTCTCGACGTCGACGTCGAGAAGGAACGCATCTCGCTCGGCGTGAAGCAGCTTGCCCGTGACCCGCTGGCCAACAACAACGAAGTCCGCAAGGGCTCCGTCGTGACCGGCACCGTCGTCGAAGTGAACGACGGCGGCGTCGAGGTCGAAGTGGGCGAAGAAGGCGTGCGCGGCTTCATCCGCCGCGCCGACCTCGCCCGCGACCGTCAGGACCAGCGCCCCGAGCGCTTCGCCGTGGGCGACAAGATCGACGCCAAGATCACCAACGTCGATCGCGCCACCCGCAAGCTCTCGCTCTCCATCAAGGCGCGAGAGATCGAGGAAGAGAAGGAAGCGGTCGCCCAGTACGGCTCGTCCGACTCGGGCGCTTCCCTCGGCGACATCCTCGGCGCGGCCATGTCCAAGGCCCGCGCCAAGGCGGAAGCCGACGAGGAGTAATCCTCGCGACATCTTTCGCCCCAGGGCGGAAAGACACGGGGCGCGCCAGCGATGGCGCGCCCCGATTGTTTTTGGGGATGGCTCGGTTGTCACGGCAGCGGGCGGCCGTTGGCCGGGAGCAGGATCAGTACCTGTATTGCGGGCCATTGGATTGCGACCCAGAGATCGCGAACTGGGCACGGGGACAATCATCCCCATAGCCACTCCCCCTTGCGGTCGATTCTGGTTGCCTGCCACGGCCTTCTCACCAGATGCCCGGGCGTCAATCGCTGAAACCTTATAGCGGCGCCGTTGGGCTCAATCAGCGCGCCCCGGGCCTATCCCCACGGCACCAGCGCCGGTACGCGCCGCATATACTCCCCATAGCCCGCCCGGCGTTCCAGGCTGCGCTGGTCCATGAAGGGGATGCTGGCGAAGACGAACATGGCGGTCATGGCGAGGGCGCCGGGGATCACCCACCACCAGGCGTGCGGGGCGGCGGCGAGGCCGAAGAGCATGAGGCCCCACCAGAAGCCCATCTCGCCGAAATAATTGGGATGGCGGGAACGGGACCAGAGGCCGGTCCGGATGAAGGGGGCGGCTTCGGTGCCAAGCTTGCGCCGCGCGATGAAGGCATGGAGCTGGAGGTCGGCGATGGTCTCGATCGTTATGGCGCCGAGGGTGACGATACCGGCGAGCCCGTCCAGCAGGCCGAAGGGGCGGGTGCCGAGCGTCATCACCGCATAGAGCGGCAGGCAGCCGAGGAAGACCTGCAGGGTGGGGAAGAGGTGGATGCCGAAGAGATCGGCCAGGAGGGCCGCCTTGCCGGCGCGGGCGCGCACGATCGGATAGCGCCAGTCCTCATGCCCCATGCCGCCCCAATGCACCGCCCAATTGGCGGTAAGGCGGAGCGCCCAGAGCCAGACGAGGAGGATGACGGCAAGCACGCGGAGAATGTCGATCGGCGCATCGCCGACGCGGAACCAGTAGAGGGCAAGCAGCGGCGGGATCACGCTCCAATAGGGGTCGTAGACACTGGAATTGCCATGCGCCCGGCTGAAGCCGAAGATCACCAGGGTGGCCACGATGTCCGCCGCCAGCACGTCCCACGGCCCGGCGAGGCCGGACAGCCAGAGCGTGGCGCCGCCCGCGACGAGACAGGCGCCATAGGCGACGATGATCGCGGTGATGTCGGCCGGTCTTGCAGCCATTTTTTCTCCCCCTCGCGCTTCCCCTTCCTTGTTGTCGGGCCATTCGGCCTCGAAGGCCAGAGGCTTCGGCAAGGGATGAAACGGAAACGCGGGCCGGAGTCCTCGACTCCGGCCCGCGCCCATCCCCGGTCCCCGCTGTGTTCTTGGTCTTGTGAGCCCTTGTGCGTGGGGGGCGGGTGTCTTCAGCTGCCGCTGCGTGCGATGGCCGGCCGCAGCTCGGCCGTCTCCGCCCCTTCGTCCGGGGCACGGAACAGGGGCCACAGCATCTGTTCGGCAACCGTCGTCCCGGGCAGGTTCTCGACGCCATATTCCGCCGGATAGCGGCGCGTGACCTTGGCCGTTCCGAACAGCACGTCCCAGAAGAACAGCAGGTTGCCGAAATTACCCTTGTAGTTGGTAATGCCGTCGGCCGCGTATTTCCCGTGGTGGGCCGCATGGGTCGCGGGCGTCGAGATTGTGCGCTCCACCACCCACATGACGGTCGAGAGCCACTTTACCCGGTACAGCGGCGCATCCCAGCGCAGATCCGA
>JAQVKV010000058.1 GCA_028694545.1 Zavarzinia sp.
ATCAAGGCCTGAGGGCGCCGATCGCCGCCACCCCCACCACGCCGCTGCCGGCGAGACGGGGCGCCGTGCGCCCGTCGACGCCGCCCAGGGCATAGACGGGAAGGCCGGCGCGGCGTGCCAGCCCCGCGAAGCGCATGAGACCGAGGCAGGGCGCGCCCGGATGACTGTCCGTCGGGAACACCGGCGACAGCAACACCGCCGCCACCCCCGCCCGCCGCGCCCGTGCCAGGGCGCGGGCGCCATGGGCGGCGGCGGTGGCGAAGCCGCTCGCCCTCATTGGCAGGCGGGTCTCCGGCCAATGCACGCCGGCGGCATTGACACGCCGGGCCAGCCGAGGATCGCCGGCGACCATAAGGCGCAAACGCTGGCGCCGGCACAAGCGGGCCAGCGCAAGGCCGAGCGCGAGACGCGCTTCCGGCGCCAGGTCCCCGTCGCGCAGGATGACGAGGCTGCCCGCCGGAAGCCTCTCGGCGGCAGCCAGCGGATCGGGCAGGCGCGCCCGGTCGGTCAGCAGGACGAGGGGCGGCAGCAGGCCTGCCATCGGATGGCGGGCATTGAGGCGGCGGGCGGCGGTTGCTAGCTTCTGGTCCATCATGACGTCCGATTCCGAAACGACCATCGCCGACCGCCTCGCCCATGTCGAGGCGCGGATCGCCAAGGCCTGCCGCGCCACCGGCCGCGAACCCGGGGACGTGCGCCTGATCGCCGTCTCCAAGACCCACGACGCCGACGCGGTGCGCGCGGCACTGGCCGCCGGCCAACGCGTCTTCGGCGAGAACCGGGTGCAGGAGGCCGAAGGCAAGTTCCCGGCCCTGAAGGCGGAATTCCCCGATCTCGAACTCCATCTGATCGGGCCCCTGCAGACCAACAAGGCGAAGGATGCGGTCGCCTTGTTCGACGTGATCGAGACCGTGGATCGCGAGAAGCTGGCGGCCGCCATCGCCGCCGCGTCCGAAAAGACCGGCCGGCGTCCGCGCTGCTTCGTTCAGGTCAACACGGGGGAGGAGCCGCAGAAGGCCGGCTGCCTGCCGGCGGAAGCGGATGCTCTGGTCGCCGCCTGCCGCGACGTGCACGGGCTCGACGTCGTCGGCCTCATGTGCATTCCGCCGGTGGATGACGAGCCGTCGCTGCATTTCGCCCTGCTGCGCAAGATCGCCGCGCGCAACGGGCTGGCCCAGCTCTCCATGGGCATGTCGGGCGACTACGAGATCGCGGTGCGTCAGGGCGCCACTCAGGTCCGCGTCGGCACGGCGATCTTCGGCCAGCGAGACTATTCCGCCGGGTGAACCACCAGACGGCCGTCGGGCGACAATCCGGCCAGGACCGTCAGCAGGTCGGGCAGGGCCAGCGCTACGCAGCCGGCGGTGGGCCCGCCGTCCTCGGGCCGCAGGTGCATGAAGATGGCGCTGCCGGCCCCCGGCACCGGCGGTGCGTCATTGTGCCCGACCACCACCACCACGTCATAGAGATGATCGTCGCGCCACATGCGCTCGTGGCTGGCCGGAAAGGGCAGGGTCACCGGGCGGTTGTAGGCCGGATCGCCGGGATCGTCGCACCAGCCGTCGTTCGGGCCGATGGCCGAGACCGGCAGGGCACAGGCCGGTGCCAACATGCGATCAGGGCGGTAGAGCACGCGGCGCAATGGCCATGAACCCGCCGGCGTGCCGCCGTCACCTTCGCGCTTGTCGGTGACGATGCCGGCCCGGCCGAGGCTGGCGGGATAGGTATGGCCGGCGAAACGCACGCGGCCGTCGGGAAAGACGTGGATGTCCATCGGGGGAGACTAGGGCTGAATCCGCTCGGACCTCAATGCCCCGGGTCGCGACACGCTTCGTCGCTTCCCATACACCTCGTCGTCCCGGCGGAGGCCGGGACCTCCCGCCGGACAGGGCGCCCTCTGGTCACGAGACCCGGCCTTCGTCGGGATGACGCTGGCAGGAAGGACGATCACTCCGCCGCGATGGCGGGCGGCGCGTAATTGGGGCCGGTATAGCGTTCCATGTTCTGGCGCATCAGGCGCAGCGCGTCGTCATAGGCGACCTTGTCTTCCGGGCGGATGTCCATGGGCACCGTGCGCGGCGCATAGGTTCCGTTGCGGTGGGCCGGGAAGAAGCGCCGGGTCTCGGTCGTGCCGGCGGAGGCCGTGGCGACGGGCGCTGGAGCGACAGGGGCTGTCGTGGGCGTGGCCTCGGCGGTTTCGGCGCCCGCCGCCTTTGCCGGTGTGGCGCCGACCGAACGGATCAGCGCGTCGAAAGCCGCCGGGCTCAATTGCGGCACGCCAGCCGAAGCGGTCGGGCGCGGGACCGGAGGCGAAGTCGGTGCGGCCATGGCGGTTTCTCCTGTGGGAGTGGACGGGGATTCGGTCCGGGGTGTCGCGTCGGCGGTGACGGCGGGGGGCGTGGCGCGGCCCGTTTCGGCCTCGGCGATCAGGCCGCCCGGGCCGGCGGCGACGGCGGTCGGGGCCGGTGCCTCATCGCCGCCGAGGCCGAAGACGCCGGCGATCATCTGGCCTGGCTCTTCCCCCGTCGCCTGTTCGATCACGGCGCCCGCCATGGCGACGCCGGCGCCGATGACGCCGCCATAAAGCGCGCCACCGACGATGCGGGCCACGGGATTGATGGTATCGCCCGTGATGCCGCGGTAGAGGGTCGAGACGACGGGGATATGCTGCAGCGGATTGATGATGTCGAGCAGGTCGCCGAACGACATTTCGGGATCGCCCGGCTTGCTCGGTGCCATGTAGTCGGCGGTGCCGGCGTCCAATTCGCTGCGCTTGCCCGGCAGTAGCACGGGCAGGGGGCGATTGGCGGTATCGGCGGCGGTGGCGGTCATCGGCACTCCTCGGGTTCGGGGGTGCCGCTGCAAGCGCCGGGCCAGTCAGATTTTCTTTGAAATCAATGTATTAGTCGGATGCCCTGTTCCCCCCGGCAGCTTCTGCCGGGTCGTTTCTTCACAGCAGGTGGCCGCTCTTGGCCTTTTTGGTCGCCAGGTAGAATTCGTTGTGGTTGTTGGCGGGGAAGGCGTGGGGCACCCGTTCGACCACATTGATGCCGGCGGCTTTCAGACCTTCGACCTTCTCCGGATTATTGGTCAGCAGGCGTACGGCGCCGAAGCCGAGCAGCCGCAGCATTTCCGCCGCCGGGCGGAATACCCGCTCGTCCGGATCGAAGCCCAGGCGCTCGTTCGCCTCGACCGTATCGAAGCCCTGGTCCTGCAGGCGATAGGCCTTCAGCTTGTTCATCAGGCCGATACCCCGGCCCTCCTGCGCGAGATAGAGCAGCACGCCGCCGCCCGCAGCCGAAATGGTGCGGATGGCGCCGCGCAACTGTTCGCCGCAGTCGCAGCGCAGGGAGCCGAGCAGGTCGCCGGTGAAACATTCGGAATGCAGCCGGCTCAACACCGGTTCGTGCCGGGGCGGATCGCCGATCAGGATCGCCAGATGCTCGATACCGCCGTCGGCCGGGCGGAAGCCGATGATGCGCGCCTGTTCAGCGTCCGCCAGCGGCACCCTTGCGTCAGAGACGATGCGCAGGCCCCGGGCCGCCGTCTCGTCATAGGCGGTGATGGCGGCGGCCGGCACGCTCAGCAGGCCGGCATCGTCCGCTACGGCTTCCACCACGAGGGCGGCGGGCAGCAGGCGGGCGAGCTTCAGCAGCTTGACGGCGGCGAATTCGGCGACGAAGGGGGCCCGGCGCAGCACCGAGAAGGGCCCGCGCAGGGGATTGTCCAGGTCCGCCGTCGGGTCGGCCAGCGAGGCGATGGTCGGGGCGTCGAGCTGGCCGGACAAGGGCACCGCCACCGGATCGCCGACCAGCGGGCGCAGCTTCAATGTCGCGGCGCGGCGGTTGGTGAGCAGCAGGCGGGCGTCGGCGCCGGCGAAGGTGGCGAGCCGTTCGGGCGTCGCATATTCGGCGGCGGCGATGCGCAGGAAATGACCGTCGTCGTCGTTGACGACGACATCGAGACCGCGGCGCAGTTCGGAGACGGCGCGATCGACGACCACCAGGTCGGAAGCGGGGGCGGAGCCAAAGGGTGACGACATGGCGCGCAGTCTAACCACAAGTTTTCCCCCGATGCAGCCGTCGATCAACGACGTCGCGTCATGGCTCCCTTGCGGGGGGCGGTGACAGGCCGCAGAATCCGTGCCGATGACGAATCGTGCCGAAGCAACGACGCCCCCGGCGGGCGAACGGGCCGGCCACCTGCTGGTGGCGGTCGATGACGGGATATTGGCGCGGGCCCTCGCGGAACCGCTGGCGGGTGCCGGCTTCACGGTCGAGGTGACGGGGCTGGATGGCGCCGCCGACCGACTGGAGGTGGCGGATCTCGTCCTTGTCGACCGCGCGGGCGACGATGGCGGGGCGGACGCCCGGCTGATCGCCGCCGGCTGCCTGCTGCCCGTCGTCGCCCTGGCGTCGGCGGATGATGCCAGGCCCCCCTCGGGGGCGGGCGGCCAGGTCTTCCTGCTGCGCAAGCCCCTGCGTATCGAAGCCCTGCTCGAGGCGGTGCGCGCGCGCCTCGCCGCCGGGGCGGGGGCTCTGGTGATCGGGCCGTGCCGGTTGTTCGCCTCCTCGCGCACGCTGGTCGGCAGCGGTGGCGAAGTACGCCTGACCGACAAGGAGACCCAGATCCTCGCCCGGCTGGCCGGTGCCATTGGTCGCGTCGTCTCGCGCGAGGCCCTGCTCGCCGATGTCTGGGGCTATGGCGCCGCCATCGCCACCCATACGATCGAGACCCATGTCTATCGCCTGCGCCGCAAGCTGGCGCGCGTGGCCGCCGGCGGCGCGGCTCTCATCCAGTCGGAAGACGGCGGCTATCGTCTGGCGCTGGCCTGAACACGGGTTAGCGGGTATGCAGGGCGGCACCCCCACGACGGGGCGGCGGGCAGGGAGCAATTCATGGTGCAACAGGACGGCGGCCAGTCGAGCGCGCCAAGATCGAGCGCGTCGGGGGCGGGTGCGTCAGGGTCGGGCGCGCTGGCGCCGGTGATCCTCGGGCTCCTGCTGTGCCTTGGCCTGCGCCTGGCGGCGCCGGTGCTGGTGACCTATGCGGACGACGGCTTCTTTACCCAATGGGCCGCCGAATATGCCCGGACGGGCACGCTGCGCAGCCCCTTCCTCGACACGCTGTTTCCCGATTTCAAGGACCTGCTGCTGGTCTATCCGCCGCTGCATGTGGTGCTGGCGGGCCTGTTCCTGCGCCTCGACGGGATTTCGCGCGCGGGTTTCGACGATTATCTGTTCCTGTCCATGGCGCTTGCGACCATCGGCTTCGCGCTCGCCGCCTGCCGTGTCTTCGCCAGCCGGGCGGCGGCCTTCATGGCATTCCCCGTCGTCGCCGCCGTCTATCTGCTCTACCCCTTCCGGCCCGAGGTGACGGGGTTCACCGTCTTCGCGCTCGGCATCGGGATCGGCTGGGGTCTTGGCGGCTGGCGCCGGCTGGCGGGCCTGTTCCTGCTGATGCTGGCGCCGATCGCCGCGCCGTCCCTGTTCGGCGGGGCCCTGACCCTTGTCCTCGCGCAGGAAATCATGGGTCTGCATGACCGGCGCTGGCGCGGGGTTGGCCGCCGGATCGTCGAGCTGGCGCTGCTCGGCGCGCTTGCCTTCCTCGTCCTTCTCGCCTCGATCCAGTTCGATCTGTCGGAATTCCTGCGTCAATTCACCATCCACGCCGGTCTTGGCCGGCAGAGTTTCAACGCGCAGTCCGTGCTGTCGGGGGTGGTCGTGATCGGCCTCGGCTTCCTGCTGCGCCGGCTGGGGGGGCGTGATTCCTGGGGCTGGCGCCTGCTGCTCGCCATCGGCGCCGGGCTTTGCGTCGCCGAGCTTTTCCATGTGCGCGGTTTCGTGCGCGATCTCGTGCTGGCCTTCGCGGTGACGGGCTTCGTCGCCGCTGCCGCGCGCGGGCCCCGGCTGGCGCGCCTTGCCGCCGTGCTGCCCGTCGTCGTCGCGGGCGGCTTCTGCCTTGGCTATCTCGGCAATGTCGCCTCGATGAATCTGTTCGGCGAGGCCGTGGTCCGGCCCGAGCGGGCGGCGCGCATCGCGGAATGGCGGGCGCAGGCGGCGGCGGGGGAGCTGAAACTCTTCGTCGACGACGTGGCCCTGCGCGACCTGCTCGATTTCGACAGCGACCACATCGGTTCGTGGAACCGGCACGACCCGATCCCGGGCGGCATGCCGACGTCCTTCGACGTGCTTGGTCCGGACGAGATCTGGATCGTCTCGGCCTATACGCTGTTCGGCTATCTGCGCGGCCAGAATTTCGCCGCGGCGGATGTCATCGGCGGCTACGAGCGCGCCCCGTCGCTCGGTTGTTTCGCCGGACGGGTGGGGTGCAAGCTGCCGCGCCGCCATTTCGACTATGTCCTGTTCCGGCGCGGGGCCGACGGCGCCGTGCAGACCGAGGTATTCTGACATGGACGGCGCCCCCTTCCTCTCGATCGTCGTGCCGGTCCGCAACGAGGAGGCGGCGCTGCCGCATTTCTTCGAGGCGATGGCCCCGGTGGTCGACGGGATCACGGGCGGGGTCGAATTCGTCCTGGTGGACGATGGCTCGACCGATGGCACGGCGGCGCTGATCCGGGCCCGCCATGCCGAGGACGGGCGGGTGCGCCTGCTCTCGTTCTCCCGCAATTTCGGCAAGGAGGCGGCGCTGACCGCCGGCCTTCACTTCGCCCGGGGCCAGGTGGTGGTGCCGATCGACGTCGACCTGCAGGACCCGCCCGAGCTGATCCCCAAGATGATCGAGAAATGGCGCGAGGGCTTCGACGTCGTCTATGGCGCGCGGGAAGGGCGGCCGAACGACTCCTTCCTGAAGCGCCTCTCGGCCGAGAATTTCTACCGCCTGTTCAATCATATCGCCGATGTGCCCATTCCCTATAACGCCGGTGACTTCCGGCTGATGGACCGGGCGGTGGTGGAGGCCATGGCGGAACTGCCGGAACGTACCCGCTTCATGAAGGGCCTTTTCGCGTCGATGGGCTTCCGGCAATGCGCCATTCCCTATGTCCGGCCGGAACGGGTGGCGGGGCAGAGCCAGTTCCGCTTCCTGCGCCTTTGGGCCTTCGCGCTGGACGGCATCACGTCCTTCTCGTCTGTGCCGCTCCGGGTCTGGTCCTATGTCGGGGGGGCGATCGCCCTGCTCGGCCTTGCCTATGGTGCCTTCATCGCCCTGCGCACGGCGCTGTTCGGGCGCGATGTGCCGGGCTTCGCCACCCTTGTCGTGCTGACGGCGGTGATCGGGGGCCTGCAACTGCTGTCGATCGGTGTGCTCGGCGAATATGTCGCACGGCTCTTTGTCGAGGCGAAGCAACGCCCCATCTATATCGTCGGCGACTTCGTCGGCATCGACGCGGCCGAAGCGGAAGCCCAGGGCCGGCGCCTGGCCGGCAAGGCCGTCATCGCCCGCCGCCGGCCCCGGCCGAGCCCGGCGCCCGACGCGGGGGAGGGCGGACAGGCTTCGGCTTGACAGCGGGCGGTGGAGCCGTGAAGTTGCCGATCCCAAGCTTCTTGGGACCGGGTTCGCCCGGATAAGGATCCTCGGACTGGAGACCACATCATGTCGGTATCGCTGACCCTGCCGGACGGCAGCCTGCGCTCCTATCCGGGGCCGGTCAGTGGCACTACCCTTGCCGCCGACATCGGTCCCGGTCTGGCCAAAGCGGCCCTTCTTCTTCGCGTTGACGGTGAACTGGTCGATCTCGCCACCGTGATCGATCACGACGCCAAGGTCGAGATCATCACCCGCAAGTCCGACGAGGCGCTGGACCTGCTGCGCCACGATTGTGCCCACGTCATGGCGGAAGCGGTGCAGGAACTCTTCCCCGGCACCCAGGTGACCATCGGTCCGTCGATCGAGAACGGCTTCTATTACGATTTCGCCCGCGCCGAACCCTTCACCCCGGACGACCTCGCGGTGATCGAGAAGCGCATGCACGAAATCGTCGACCGCGACGAGAAGATCGTGCGCGAGGTCTGGGACCGCGACGAGGCGGCCGATTTTTTCCTGAACAAGGGCGAGATCTACAAGGCCGAGATCATCCGCGACATCCCGGCGGGCGAGAAGATCAGCCTCTATCGCCAGGGTGACTTCATCGACCTGTGCCGTGGGCCCCACCTGCCCGCGACGGGCAAGCTCGGCCATGGCTTCAAGCTGATGAAGGTCGCCGGGGCCTATTGGCGCGGCGATCATCGCAACGCCATGCTCCAGCGCATCTATGGCACGGCCTGGCGCGACGAGAAGGAACTGAAGGACTATCTCCACCGGCTGGAGGAAGCGGAACGCCGCGACCACCGCAAGCTCGGCAAGGAGATGGACCTCTTCCACATCCAGGAAGAGGCCGTCGGCTCCATCTTCTGGCATGCCAAGGGCTGGACCCTCTATCGCGCCCTCGAAAGCTATGTCCGCCGCAAGATCGAGGCGGACGGCTACGAGGAAGTGCGCACGCCGCAGCTCGTCGACAGTTCGCTGTTCATCGCCTCGGGTCACTGGGAGATGTATGGCGACAACATGATGAAGATCCAGCTCGAGGAGGGGAAGCG
>JAQVKV010000059.1 GCA_028694545.1 Zavarzinia sp.
TTCGGGGCCTGCGTGCGCGTGCTGGTTGAACCCCTGATCGACGAGGCGGAAACCGGCGCCGGCGGGCGTGACTATATTCGCTTCCTGCGCCAGTTCATCTCGCGGCCCGGCTTCGATTTCGTGCGCATGGGCGGCGTGCTGCCCTATCCGGGCATGAAGCGGATGATCGCCGCCCTCGACCGCCATCTGGCCGGCATGGCCCCGGAACGGCGCGCCTTCGCGATCAGCCTGATGTTGCAGGTCGCGGTGACCATGCTGTGTTCCTGGCATCTCGAACGGCCCGACGCCTTCGACCGCGCCCGTTTCATGGCGGCGGTGACCGGTGCCTGCCGCTCGATCCAGCGCAGCCTGTCGCCTGGCCGCCAGACTCGGCCCGTCACCCCCGCCCACCCCGATCCAGCCCGGCCCGATCTCGGACGGCCGTCGCGGGCGGCGCGGTGATCGGCAGCACGGGCGGAACATAGGCCCCACAGGACAGGGACGGCGCGAAAAGGACATGAGCCCCATCGCCGATCAGCGCGGCCAGCGCGCCCCGGGTGGCGTCGTCCAGGGCCTGCACCGCCTGCTTCACCCGGTCGAAGGCCCAGGCGCGATAGGGGCTGACCGGGACGTCGAAACGCGCACCCTGGTCGATGAAGGTGACACGCCGGGCGCCGGCAACGACGGCTTCAGCATTGGCCTGCGCCTGCGGCAGGTGACTTTCGGCGACGAGGCGCAACAGGCCCCGCGCCGCTTCGGGGACATGGTCGGGCAGGGGGCCGGCGCCAGTGCTTTCGGGCGTCGCCCCCCACAGACGAGTGACCCAGGCGAGAGTGCGGGGCGCCGTGTCGCGCATCAGGCGGGCCGGAGTCGGATCGCAGAAGAAATGCCGGAAGAACGGGCCGAACAGGCCGAAATCCGCCGCCGTCGGCCGCTGGCCGAGGACGAAGGGATGGACGGCCAGCGCCTCTTCCATGGCGGCGAAGGCCCGGCGGGCCAGGGCTTCGACCGCCGGCGCGGTGTCCGGCCGGACGCCGTCGCGGCGCAGGAAGTGCAGGCGCTGGCGGTTCAGGATCATCAGCCGGCGCAGGGCGAAGGGCAGGGGTACGTCGCGCAGCATGCCGCGCGCCAGACGCCCGCTCATCAACCGCGCGTCGTCGGCGAAAGCCCAGCGGTAATAGAGCGCCGGGCGCCACAGCGCCTCGTCCGCCATGTCCTCGATCAGCAGGGCGACGACGCGGGTGAGCGGATCTTCCGGCGTGAAGCCGGGGCCCGGCGCCGTCCGCTCGAAATGATCGAGGATCAGGGTGCTGTCGGTCAGCCAGGTGCCGTCCGCGCATTCGATCTGAGGCATCTGGCGCACGCCGGTCGCGCGCCCGCAGGCGGCGAAATCCCGCGTGTCCATCTCGATCAGGCGATAGGGCAGGCCCTTGGCCCGCAGATAGGCTTCAACCTTGCCCGTGAAATAGGACAGGTCCAGCCCGTGCACGCGCAGCGGTTCGCTCATGACATGAAGACTCCCTTGTCCCGGACCTCTCTCGCCAGGGCTCTTGGTCTTGCCAGGGCTTTTGGTCTCGCCGGAGGTATTGGACATCGGATTAATGATATGCATTAAATCATCAGCAACGACAATCCCCCACCCACGACCAAGAGGGGCGAAGGGGGCAACAGGGAGAGAAGAAATGGCCGGGAAAGACAAGAAGCGCGGCGGGCTGGATCGCCGGTCGCTGCTGATCGGGGCCGCCGGAGGGGCGGCGGTCGCGGGCGCCGCCGGGGCCGGTTTCGTGGCGCTGGACCGGACGGCGCGAAAGATGCGCACGCCGGAGGCGGTGGAAGGCGGCGGGCCGGCGCAGATCGCCCAATCCTTCGCCGATTCGCGCCCGTCCTACGAAACCCAGCCGGACCCGTCGAAGGGCGCGCCCAATCTGGTCGTCATCGTGTTGGACGACGTCGGCTTCGCCGACCTCGGCTGCTATGGCAGCGAAATCGCGACGCCGAACATGGACAAGCTTGCGGCGCGTGGCCTGCGCTACACGAATTTCCGCACCACCGCCATGTGCTCGCCCACCAGGGCCTCGCTCATGACCGGGCTGAACCATCATTCCGCCGGCATGGGCTGGCTGGCCGATCTCGACGCCGGCTACCCCGGCTATCGCGGCGACATGACCCTGGATGCCGCGACCATGGCGGAAGTGCTGCAGGACAAGGGCTGGGCCACGCTCCACGTCGGCAAATGGCATGTGAACGTCGCCCATTCCAACGGCGCCGCCGGCCCCTATTACAACTGGCCGACCAGCCGGGGCTTCGACCGCGCCTACTGGTTCCAGGGCCACTCGACCGACTATTATCACCCGTCGGAAATGCTGGAGGGACGCGCCCCGATCGAACCCGTCAAGGAGGAGGGCTATTACGTCCTCGACGACCTGACGACGCGGGCCATCACCTATCTCCACACCCAGAAGACGCTGGAGCCGGAACGCCCCTTCTTCCTGCAGGTCGCCTATCCGGCCGCCCATTCGCCGCTCCAGACCCCGGCCGAGGACCGCGACGCCTACAAGGGCAAATACGACGTGGGCTGGGACGTGATCCGCGCCGCGCGCCTGAAGCGCCAGCGCGAGATGGGCGTGGTGCCCGAGACGACGGAACTGCCGCCGCTCGCCCCCGGCGTCTCCGCCTGGGACAGCCTGAGTGCCGAGGAAAAACGTATCTATTCGCGTTACATGGAAGTCTACGCGGGGCTGATCACCCGGCTCGACCGTTCGATCGGCACGCTGCTGGACGAGATCGAGGCCATGGGGGAGAGTGAGAACACCCTCGTCATGCTGATCTCGGACAACGGCGGTTCGGCCGAAGGCACCCAGACCGGCACGCCGAATGTCTTCGCGGCGGCGCTGGGCCGGCCGGTCCCGGTCGCGGACGCCGCCAGGCTCTACGACGTCATGGGCGGGGACGAGACCTTCCCCCATTACCCGATCGGCTGGGCCTGTACCTCGAACACGCCGTTCAAGCTCTACAAGCAATACACCCACCTGGGCGGCGTGGCCGATCCCTTCATCGTCTCCTGGCCGAAGGGCATCGCGGCCAAGGGCGAGATCCGCGACCGCTTCGTCCATGTCATCGACCTTTATCCGACGGTGATGGAAGCACTGAAGGTGGACCGGCCGGATAGCTACAGGGGCCGCACGCTGAAACCGCTCGAAGGCGCCAGCATCGCCGCCACCTTCGGCGACCCCAAGGCACCGACGCGGACCGAGCAATATTTCGAGCTGGGCGGCCAGCGCGCCTATATGGACGGCAACTGGCGCCTCGTTACCCGCCACGAGCGCGGCAGCGACTACGCGGATGACACGTGGGAACTCTATGATCTCTCGCGCGAGGTCAACGAAATGACCGACCTCGCGGCCGAGAACCCCGACAAGGTGAAGGAACTGCTGGGCAAGTGGAACGCGGCGGCGAACCGCTACAACGTCTTCCCGCTGGACGACCGCAACCTCGTCGTCAAGCTGGGCCAGGACCGGCAGCGGCGCGGCCAGCGTAACCAATGGATTCTCAAACCGCCCATGGACCGGATCGCCACCCATGTTGCGCCCCAGGTGCTGGGCTTTTCCCATGAATTCGCGGTCGACGTCGTGCGCAAGCCCGGCGCAGGTGACGGCGTGCTGTTCGCCGCCGGCTCGCGCCATGCGGGCTATGTCCTGTTCATTCACGAGGGCCGGCTGGTCTACGAACAGAACATGGCGCCCTGGGGTGACCGTATCGAGAGCACGGAAGTCCTGCCCGAGGGCAAGTTGCGCCTGCGCTATGTCCAGACCATGACCTCCCGACCGTTCGAGGGTGGCGGCGCCCTCTATCTCGGCGATCGCAAGCTGGCCGAGAAGACCTACGAGCATTGCGTGCTCACCATGTCCTACGACGGCTTCTCGCTGGGCGCCGATCTCGGTAACCGGGTCTCCACGCTCTATGAAGGAACCAACCCGTTCCAGGGCGAGCTGATCCAGGTGGAAATCAAGATCGACAGCGAACCCTATGGCCCGCTGGAAGCGAAGCGCCTGATCGACGCCATCGCCATCAAGATATGATGGTGGCGGACGATTTCATCACCGTGCCGGCCGGCACCTACCGGCTCGGCTCGGACGATCACTATCCTGAGGAACGCCCGGCGCGCCGCCTCCGGGTGGAGGCCTTCGCGCTGGCGCGCCGTCCCGTCACCAACGGCGATTTCGCCCGCTTCGCCGGTGAAACAGGATATGTTACCGAGGCGGAGCGGGGCGAGAGGCCCGGCTCCGCCGTCTTCACCATGACGGCGGGGCCCGTCGACCTGCACGATCCCTCGCAATGGTGGCGCTTCGCCGAGGGCGCATGCTGGCATGCGCCGAAGGGGCGGGACGATCCGGCAAGGCCTGACCCCGGGGCGCCAGTCACCCATGTAACCCTGGCTGATGCGGAAGCCTATTGCGCCTGGGCCGGGCTGCGCCTGCCGACGGAAGCGGAATGGGAAGTGGCCGCGCGCGGCGGACTGGAAGACGCACCCTATGCCTGGGGGAAGCATTTCATGCCGGACGGCACGCTCATGGCCCATGTCTGGACCGGGGCTTTCCCGTGGTATTTCGCGCGCGGCATGCCGGGGCCAGCACCTGTCGGTCGCTATCCCGCCAATGGCTACGGCTTTCTCGACATGATCGGCAATGTCTGGGAACTGACGGCGTCCCCCTTCGACGGTGCCGCGGGCTGCGGGTGCCGGCCGGGCGGGGGCACGTCTCCCGTCGCCGCCAAGGGCGGCTCGTTTCTCTGCGCCGGGGAATATTGCCAGCGCTATCGCCCGGCGGCCCGCATCGGCGTGACACCGGGCGACAGTTCGATCAACGTCGGCTTCCGCTGCGCGCGGCGCCTGCCCCCGGCTGGTTGAATCAATCGTCGTGGACGAGCTTTCCGCCCTTCGGCTCGAGACCAATGACGTAGAAGCCGTAGGGAATAGTCTCGTAATCCTGCGGCCTCAGCTTCCGGAGATAGGGGTAACGCCCGCCCATGATACGGGCGACCAGATAGCCGTAGTCGAGCAGCAGTTCCATCACATGCATGTTGAGATCGTGCGACAGCGGCGTCTTGGCGTTGAACTCGACCATGACCACGGGCTTCAGTTTCTTCATGGTCGCCTTGGCGCCGCGCAGGACATTCTCCTCCAGCCCCTGCACGTCGATCTTGATGAAGGAAACATCCGTCAGTTCGTGCCTGTCGCAATATTCGTCCAGGGTGACGCAGTCCACCCGAAGATTGCCGGGCTTGCGCCGGAACAGGCTCCAGGCGCCGAGATTGAATTTGTCCTTGTCCCGCGCCGTCTCGAAGTCCGGGTCATAGGACACCATCAGTGGCTTGGAGGAATCCGACACCGCCAGGTTGTTGACGATCAGATTGTCCAGTCCGTTGCGTTCCTTGGTCGCCGACAGGAAGCCCGCGGTCACCGGATTGGCCTCGAAGGCGTGGACGCGCCCGGGAACGCCGACCAGCGTGCTGAGGAAGACCGAGTAATAACCGATATTGGCGCCGACATCGAAGACGTTGCTGCCGAACCGCGCGAACTGGGGCACCATCGCGGTCTGGGTCCGCTCGTAGATGCCGTTCCGCGACAGGTTGGTCGCGATCCTTTCGTCCTTGAGACAAACGAGTTCGGCATTGAATGCCCGAACCGTGGATGTCTGCTCGCGCATGATACGCTCGAAGTCGATGCTCATATCGGTGTGACCCCAGCCAAGGACGAGAATGGGCGGTACGAGATAGCCGGCACAGGAACAGCCTCGTGCGCCGATCCGGATCATCGCCGATCGCCGGCACCCTCCACAAGATGCCGCTTCGTCACGGGCGAGGCCGGCGCCGACGGCGGCCGGGGCCTCGCCCGCCCCGACCTCAGTTCAGGAAGCCGGCGAGACGCCTGGTGATCAGGTTTTCCGCCTCACCCATGATACGGTCGATCAGTTCCCTGACGCTGGGCACGTCATGGATGAGGCCGGCGACCATGCCGCAGCTCCAGGCGCCCGCTTCCATGTCGCCCTCGATCATGACCTTGGGATAGATACCCGCGACCTGATCGAAGATATCGCCGATGGTGAGCTGGTCGCCCTTTTCCTTCTCGATTTCCATGATGCGGGCGACGCCGGCATTGTTGATCACGCGCTCGGTATTGCGCAGCGAGCGCATGATCAGGCGGGTGTCGAGCTCGGAGGCGGCGACGAGGGCCTGCTTCACATTCTCGTGCACCGGGGCTTCCTTCGTCGCGATGAAGCGCGTGCCCATGTTGATGCCTTCCGCGCCCAGCGCCATGGCGGCGACGAGGCTGCGGCCGTCGGCCATGCCGCCCGAGGCGATGAAGGGAATGGTCAGCTCCTCGGCCGCGCGGGGCAGCAGGATCATGTTGGGGACATCGTCCTCGCCCGGGTGGCCGCCGCACTCGAAACCGTCGACCGAGACCGCGTCACAGCCGATCTTCTCCGCCTTCAGGGCGTGACGGACCGAGGTGCATTTGTGCACCACCTTGATCCCCGCCGCCTTCATCTTCGGCAGATATTTCTCGGGGCTGCGGCCCGCCGTCTCGACGACGCGGATACCGCCATCGATGATCGCGTCGATATATTCGTCGTAGGGCGGATCGGCGAAGGTCGGGAGGAAAGTGAGGTTCACGCCCACCGGCTTGTCCGTGATCTCGCGCGCCCTGGCGATTTCCTTGGCCAGCAATTCCGGCGTCTTCTGCGTCAGCGCGGTGATGACGCCAAGACCACCGGCCGCGGAAACCGCGCCGGCCAGCGGCGCGAGGCCGACGAAATGCATGCCGCCCTGGACGATCGGATGCTCGATGCCGAGCAGTTCGGTGATACGGGTCTTCACGTTTCTCTCCCCTTTTTCAGGTTGGCAACAGCGTTACCATCCGCGCCGCCGGGCGCAAAGGGGGGTTATTCGCGGATTTCGCCGATCATGTTGCGGGCGAGCACGGTGCGCACCATCACCGTCGGCAGGTCCTGCGCCAGCAGGTGGTGCAGCTTGGCGAAAGCCGCCTCGAAGGTCATGTCGCGGCCGTCGATGACCCCCGCCTTCACGAGGGCCGAACCCGCCGCATAGGCGCCCAGCCGGATGCCGCCATGCGCCGCCTGGCTGAGGGCGACGGCGACCGTGCCCCGCCGCACCAGGCGTTCGAGGAAGGTCTGCATGTGCCCGTCGACCGAGGGCACGGTACCACTGCCGTAGCATTCGATGACGAGCCCCCGGGGCGCCATGTCGAGGATCGCGTCGAGCAGGGCGGCGGGCAGGCCCGGCACGACCCGCAGCGAGATGACCCGGGCATCGAGCGCCTCGGGGATGACGAATGCGGGCTCGGTCCCGTCCGGGCGCGGCAGCGCCGCCTCGTCGACGACGAGATCCGGATCGAGCCGGGCCAGAGGTGCGTGATTGGGGCTGCCGAAACCGGCGAAATCGCTGGACGAGACCTTGGTCGCCCGGCAGCCGCGATAGAGCACGCGATCGAAGGCGAGGCCGACCCCGGCCAGCGCCGGGCAGGCCGCGAAGGTGAGCGCGGAGACGACATTGTCCAGCGCGTCCGAGCCCTCGACCTCCATCGGCACCTGAGCGCCGGTCAGGATCACGGGCACATCGATCCCGGCCAGCAGGAAGCCGAGTGCCGAAGCCGTATAGGCCATGGTGTCGGTGCCGTGCAGGACGACGAAGCCGTCGTAGCGGCCATGACGGTCGGCGATATGGCGTGCGATCGCCAACCAGTCCGCCGGGGTCGCGTCGGCGCTGTCGATCGGATCGGCGAAGGTCTGGATCGAGAACAGGGGCAATTGCCCGCCCCAGGGCGCGAGACGAGCGGCAAGGGCCGCCGGCAGGTCACGCTGCGGGGCAAGCCCGTCCGCGGATGCCCGCATGCCGATGGTGCCCCCGACATAGAGCACGAGGATTCGGCGATTCAGATCCGGTTCAGCCTGCGGCACGACCCCTAACTCCGACTTGGCGCCGGTCGATGTGACCGGACAGGGCAGTCGTGCCGCCTTCGGTCTGTGCCACCGAAGGTTCCCCAGAGCCCGTCACGACGCCATCGGAAATCCTAGCCCATGTCGGTGACAATCCACCATGGAATATCGGCCTGCCGCATATTCTTCACGGACGCGCCACGCGCTGGTTGGGCGCCGCGTCAGGGGTGGGCAGGCGCACGCAATAGGTGCCAGCCGGCCCGTGCATGGTGGCAACGCAGTGATTGCAATTGTCACACAGCGCCTGGGCATCCGGATCCGCCGCGAAACGATGGACCAGATCGGGTTCCCGCAACAGGGCCCGGCCAATGACGATCGCGTCGAAGCCGTCAGCCAGTACCCGACGCACATTGTCCATGGATTTGACGCCGCCGAGAAAGCCAAGAGGAAGGCGCGTCGCCGCCCGCACCTTCAGGGAATGGTCGCGGAGGTACATTT
>JAQVKV010000060.1 GCA_028694545.1 Zavarzinia sp.
CAGCTTGCCGTCGAGGATCCACACCCTGTGCTTCTCGAAGCGGATGGCGTCCGGATTGGTGAAATGTGGGCCCAGCACCTGGTCGCTGGTCAGGTGCGGCACATTGTTGTTGTTGTAGGGGACATACATCTCCTTCTTGCCGACGATGGTCCACTCGTAGCGTTCCATCCCCTTGCCCGAATTGAAGACCTGGAGTTCGTCGTAATTCATCAGGCCCATGGTGCTGGGGTTCGGGTTGTCGCAGCAGATGTTGGGCGCCTTGCGCACCCGGCGCTGGCCGACCTGGTAGCTCCAGACCTGGGGATCGTCCATCAGGTTCGTCGGCACCCAGGCCAGGATGCCCTCGCCATTCCGCGAGGCGGGCGCCTCGTATTCGACGAAGGATTTCAGGTAGTAGCCGCCGTAGGTCTCGAGCGATCCCTTCGGGTCGTAATAGGGGTAGAGATTGACCACCGTCGCCGTGGCGGCCAGGGCGGGCTTGCCGTCCGTATCCACGATGAAGCCGGGCCGGATATAACGCATGATGTGGCCTTCGTAGCGGGCCAGCACGTTCTGGATCATTTCCCCGCCGTCCCGGGGGATCGGGAAGGGGGGCGCGCCATAGGCATTGGTGAAGCCGAAGCCGCATCCCTTCTCGACGCAGCGGGCGTCGGTCGCGTTGCGGAAGGCCCAGTCGTAGACGAATTGCGGCGCGGCGGCCGTGCGCTTGGTCGGGTAGACGTCGATGCGGAAGTCGGGATAGCGCTCGAAGAGAACGCCGAAACCCTGGAAGAGCTGGTCCTTGTATTCGGCGTAATTGGCGGCGGTGATGCTGAAGAGCTTCTGTTCGCCCGCGAAATAGTCCGGCCGCGTGGTGCCCGGGGTCCATTTGGGATCGATGGTGGTGAGCCCGCCGGTCCAGGCCGGGATGGAACCGTCCGCGTTGCCGGCCCGCTCGCCACCGAGGGGGGTCAGTGTAGTACGCAGCGTTGCCGCCTCTTCCGGCGAGGCGGCGCCGGCGGGGGCACTCGCGAGGCCGAGCAAAAGCAGGGTCGGCAACAACAGGATCTTCCGCATGGTGGTTCCTCCCTATGGACTCGTTATGGTTTTTGTGGGCAAGGCTTCGCCGCATGAATCCCCGATAGATGAAGGAAATTCATTTTGCGGGCGCCGATACCGTCGGCGAGGTGCGATTCAGGATCGCCCCGCTCTATCCCTGGATTTGCTGTACATGTCCCTGCCCTTGATTTTGCTTATTTTTGTCGCCAGTTAGCTGGCTTTCTCAAAGGCTAACATCGCGGGCTATGCACATTAAGTTCCTTGCGGCGAACACATTGTTTCCGCAGGAAGGCTAATGGGGCGGCATTGAGGGTTGTGCTGAAACAGTCAGTCGGTGCCGTGCTCGCCCTTCTGGTAGCGTGCGATATAGCGCTCTGTCAGCGTGTCGCAGGGCACCATGATGAAACAATCGACCGTCTTGAATTCCTGGTCGATCACGGCGCCTTCGCCGACGTAGCCGCCCAGGCGCAGATAGCCCTTGATCAGGGGCGGCAGGGTGCGCAGGCCGTCGCGCGGGCTGATCGCCGTCTTCGGCAGCCGGTCCATCGAGACGAAACGCTCGGGCAAGGCGCGCACACGCCGCTCCGGCGGGGCCAGATGGTTGTGGTGCAGGTAGGACAAAGGCACGGCGAGGGCATCCGGATCGGTGCCGGGCAGACTGCCGCAGCCGAACATCAGGCTGATCTTGTGCTCGACGATATAGCCGGCGATCGCCCGCCAGAGCATCTGGATGACCGCGTTCGAGCGGTATTCCTGGGCGACGCAAGAGCGCCCGAGTTCGAGGAAATTGTCGTCCGGCTTGCGCCCGCGTTCGAGCACCGAGAGGTCGAATTCGCTGGCCGAATAGAAGCCGCCGTGTTCACGCGCCACTTCCTCGCGCAGCAGGCGGTAGGTGCCGACCACCGCCGGCCGCCCGTCCGTCTCCACGCTGTGATCAAAGACGAGAAGGTGATCGCACAGGGGATCGAAGCGGTCGAAATCGCGTTGTTCCGCGGCGGCGGCCGGGCTCGGCGTCGCCCCCATCTCGTCGTAGAAGACACGGTAGCGCAGGCGCTGCGCCGCCAGCAGCTCGGTCTCGCCGCGGGCGAGTCGGACTTCCAGTTCGTCGAAATTGATCACGCGGCGGGCGGGCTGGGCTTCGCCCGGGCCGTCTTCGGTCTTCGCGTTGTTCAGGGCCACGATCATCCTACTTCATGTGCGGGCCGGCGTCGCCTTCGGGCGCAGCGCTGGAACGGCCGCAGGGCGTGTCCCCTCCATCCCCTGGCCGGAATGCTGACGGAACACCTGATTACCTTATCCTTGGCGGGCCATCGCGGTCAAACCGCCTTGGTTCCCCGCTGTTGCCGGCGGGCGACCACAAGGCAGAGCGCGACGGCCACGAGTCCAATCACCACTGAATACAGGAAGAATGTTACATATCCAGCACCAAGGGCGGCGGTCGATGTTCCCACCTTGGCGGCACCTTCGGCGAAGGCTTGCGCCGGCAGGCGCCCAAACAGCGGCAAAAGGGGCGCGGCGAAGCCCCCGTCCGCCGCCGCCCGCGCCGCCCCTTCGACAATGCGCCCGGATTGCGAGGCGATCAGCTTCCCGGGCAGGGCGTAGAGCGAGGAAAACAGGGCGTATTGGGTCGCTGTGAAGCCGGCGGAGGTCAGGCCCGACATATAGGCGATCAGGCAGGTTCCGGCATAGCCGGAAGCGAGATTGTCGATGCCGATGGCGATGAACAGGGCATGAAGCTGCGGTCCCTCCAGCGCCAGCCAGGCGTAGACGAGGTTGGACACCGGCCCGGCGAAGGCACCAATGGTGAGCGCGCGCAGGATGCCGAGGCGGGCGACGGCCCACCCCCCCAGGAAGACGCCGGCCATGGTCATGATCATGCCGAAGAGTTTCCGCACCTCGGCCACTTCGGTCTTGGTGAAGCCGAGGTCGAGGTAGAACGGATTCATGATGTTCAGCACGAAATCCGACAGGCGATAGACGCAGATCAGCAGGAGGATCGGCACCGCCAGTCCGCCGAACGAACGAAAGAAGGCGCCCAGCGGCGCGCCGAAGGCCCGCGCCAGCGCCAGCCCCGGTCGCGTTGCCCGCCCGGGCAGGGGCCAGCAGGCCAGCACGATGAGCAGCAGGCCGAGAACCACGGCCCCGACCTGCAGGAAGACGCCCAGAGGCGGCTGGCGCCAGATCGGCGCAAGCCCCAGCGCGTCGTCGGAAAAGGTGAGCCAGGTCAGGGTGAAGGGATCGCCCGAGAGCCCGGCGCCGACGATGAGCGCGGCCCCGACGAGGACGAGGGCGCGCAGGACCCATTCCCCGGCTTCCGCCAGCGGTCGGGCCGGCGGCCCGGGCGGGCGTGCCGGAACGGGCCGGGCAATCTCGGCCGGGGCCAGCAGCACGGCACCGATGCCGACGGCCATCAGGCAGCCCATGGCGGCATAGGAGAAATTCCAGTTCACCGCCTCGGCCAGGGCCAGCGAGGCGCCGCCGGCGACGAGGCCGGCGATGCGATAGCCCCATTGATAGGCGGCGGCCATGGCGCCCTGCCGGCTGTCATCCGCCGCCTCGATCCGCCAGGCGTCGATGACGATGTCCTGCGTCGCCCCGGAAAAGCCGACGAAGACGGCGAAGGCGGCGGTCAGACCGAGATCCACCGCGGGCGAGCCCCCGGCGATCAGCAACAATCCGGCCGTGATCGCCAGTTGCGCGACCAGCATCCACGAGCGCCGGTGGCCCAGCCGCCGGGTCAGCCCCGGCACGTCGAAGCGATCGACCAGCGGCGCCCACAGGAATTTGGCCGAATAGGCGAGCGTCGCAAGGCTGAAGAAGCCGATGACGGAAAGGGAGACGCCATCGTCCCGCAGCCAGGCGGACAACGTATCGAAGACAAGGAGATTGGGCAGGCCGGCGGAAAAGCCGAGCGCGAGCATGACCAGGGTGCGCCGTTCCAGATAGACGGCGAGACCTTTCGCCTGTGCCGCTTTGCTGTCGCTCATGAGTCCCCGTCCGATTCGCGCTCTCCCATCCTGACCTCTAGGCCCGCGCCGACGCGAGGACTTCGTGCATCGAAGGGGGGGCGGGGCTAGACTCGCCGGACGAAGGCGAATCCGCGGATGCCGCCATGCACGTCATCCCGGCGAAAGCCGGGATCTCCGGACAAGGAGGGCGCCCTTCCGTCGGAAGGTCCCCGCCTGCGCCGGGACGACGACTTGGGGCCACGGGAACGAAGCGAGCCGGAAGACGAGACGATGGCGGGTGGTGAGTTGATGATTCTGGCCGGGTTGGCGCTGGGCGTCGCGATCGGTGCCCTGCTTGCCTATCTGGCCTTGAAGGGTGGCGTCGCCAGGGCCGGGGCGGAAGGGGCGGCCGAACGGGCGACGCTGGGCGAGCGGGCCCGGGCGCTGGCCGAGGAAAAGGCCGCGCTCATGGCCGATATGGCGAGCCTTGGCGAATTGCACCGCGAGGATCAGGAGGCGCTGGTGCGCCTGAACCGTCAGGAGGCGGAGAAGGCCCGCGCCCTCGAGGCCGCGAGCGAGCGGGTGGAGGCGCTGCGCGCGGAGCTGGCCCAGATGGCCGCCGCCCTCGAAAAGGCCAATGGCGAGGCCGCGTCGCGCCGGGCCGAAGTGGCCGAGCTGCGCACCCGTCTGGACGGCGAGAGGGCGCAGGCGGCGGAAAAGCTCGCCCTGCTGGATCAGGCGCGGGAGGCCCTGTCGAACCAGTTCAAGGCGCTGGCCAACGACATTCTGGAAGAGAAGTCGAAACGCTTCGCCGAACAGAATCAGACCAGCCTCGGCCAATTGCTGGAGCCGTTGAAGACCCGGCTCAACGAATTTCAGGGCAAGGTCGAGGAAGTCTATGTCCAGGAGGGCAAGGACCGCAGCGCGCTGGCCGAACAGGTGCGCCAGTTGATGGAGCTGAACCAGGCGCTGGGCAAGGAGGCGAAGAACCTGACCCAGGCCCTGAAGGGCTCCAGCAAGACCCAGGGCAATTGGGGCGAATTGGTGCTGGAGAGGGTGCTGGAGGCGTCCGGCTTGCGCAAGGGCGAGGAATACGACGTTCAGGAAAGCCATACGCGCGAGGACGGCACCCGCGCCCAGCCCGACGTGATCATCCGTCTGCCCGAGGGGCGGACTCTTGTGGTCGATGCCAAGGTCTCGCTCAACGCCTATGAGGATTTCGCCACCGCCGAGCAGGAGGAGGCACGGGCCAGCGCCGTTCGGCGCCACCTCGATTCCGTGCGCGGCCATATCAAGGGCCTGTCGGCGCGGAACTATCAGGATCTCTATGGTCTGAAATCCCTCGACTTCGTGCTGATGTTCGTGCCGATCGAACCCGCCTTCATGCTGGCCGTCACCCAGGATCGGGACCTGTTCATGGAGGCCTGGGGACGGAACGTGTTGCTGGTCAGCCCGTCCACCCTGCTGTTCGTGGTGCGTACCGTCGCACATCTCTGGCGCCAGGAAGCGCAGAGCCGCAACGCGCAGGACATCGCCAAACGCGGCGCCGAACTCTACGATCGCCTGTCCGCCTTCGTCGCCGATCTGGAAAAGGTGGGCGAGCGGTTGGACCAGGCCCAGCAGAGCTTCACGGCGGCGCGGGACAAGCTCTCGCGCAACCGGGGCAACGTCATCCGTCAGGCCGAAATGCTGAAGGAGCTCGGCGTGAAGCCCGGCAAGGCGCTGCCGGCAGGGCTTGTCGAGCTTGCCTTCGATGACGGCGGGGGCGAGTGATCAGCCGAAGCGCCCGGTGACGTAATCGGCGCAGAGCCGCGTCTTCGGGCGGATGAAGATGTCTTCCGTGTCGCCGGCCTCGATCAGTTCGCCGAGGTGGAAATAGGCCGTGCGCTGCGCGACGCGGGCCGCCTGCTGCATGTTGTGGGTGATGATGACGATGGCGAGGTGTCGGCGCAGTTCCTCCATCAATTCCTCGACATGGCCGGTGGCGATGGGATCGAGGGCCGAACAGGGCTCGTCCATCAGCAGGACGTCCGGGTGGGTGGACAAGGCCCGCGCAATGCACAGGCGCTGCTGTTGGCCGCCGGACAGGCTGGTGCCCGGATCGTGCAGGATATCCTTCACCTCGTCCCACAGGTTGGCCCGGCGCAGGCAGGCCTCGACATGGGCGTCAGCCTCGGCGTGGCCCGAGACGAGGCCGTGGATACGCGCGCCATAGGCGACATTTTCGTGGATCGACCAGGGGAAGGGATTGGGCGATTGCGCGACCCAGCCGAAGCGGGCGCGGAAACGGTCCAGCTCGATCCCGGGATCGAAGATGTCTTGCCCGTCCAGCAGGATCTCGCCCGTCAGGCGGAAGCCGTCGATGGTCTCGTTGATGCGGTTGAAACTGCGTAGCAAGGTGGATTTGCCGCAGCCGGAAGGGCCGATGAAGGCCGTCGTCTCCCGGTCGTAGATGTCGATCGTCACGCCGTCGAGTGCCTGCTTCTCGCCGTACCAGGCACTGACGTCGCGGACGGTCAGCTTCACGGGGCGCCCGTCGTGGTGGCGGCCGTCCCCGAAGTGGAGGGGGGTATGTCCGATCGCGCTCATACGCGCATCATGACCGGATCATTCGTCCTGTCATTGCGCGAGATCATACTTATTTCTGTAACATTACATGTTTGTTACACATCGGGTTCCGATCGTGGCTCCTTGACGCTACGTGGAAGATTACGTATCGCGTATCGACACAGCAGGCCGAGAGAACCGATGATGGCCGCGCCCTTCAGCCAGAAGCTCGTGGTCGTGGCGCCTCCCGTCATGTCGAGCACGAGGAGCATGAGGAGGAAGACGGTCGCCGGCCCGCCGAACTGCAGCAGGAACGCGGGCCAGGTGAGGCCGGCCCGGATGCGGGCGCGAGGGGTCGCTTCGCGGACCTTGCCGGCGAGGGCGGCGACGAAGGGATAGAAGCTCGCCCCCCGGTCCTCGAAATCGGCGAAGCCCCTGTAGAAGGTCGAGGGGATGGAAATCTTCCAGCCGCCCTTCGCGTGGATGATGCAGCGATGGCGCGTGCGGTCGAAGCGGGTAGGGTCGAAGATCACCTCTAGGCTCTCGACCTCGGCATAGGGGATGCGGGCGGGCAGATGATCGCGTTTCGGACCGGTCCCGGGCGCGTCGGAAACGCGCAGCAGGGCATCCGGGCCGACGGTCCAGCGCCGCACGATGTCATGGACGCCGTGGCGCGCCTCGTGGGTCGGAAGGGGATCCGCGGCTTCGGTCTCGGCCATGGCAACCTGCTCGGGCGGGGTGCCATTCTGGGAAGCTGCCGGGTTCCGCGTCAATCCGCGTCGCCCGTGCTATCTTCGGGCACGGCCATCCCCGGGGGCATGACTGTCAAGAAAACGTCATGCAATCCGGGTTCAATGCGGGGCCGGCAGCGACAGGGGGACATATGTCATGACGACGGCCGTAACCGAGACGACGAGCGACGAGACGATGGCCCTGCCCGCAGTGGCCGCGGATCCCAACCGCGTGGCCGTCATCGCCGGCGGCATCGACCTGAGCGATCGCGCCCAGCTCGCCTCCTTCGGCGACGGCGCGCAACGCTCCGTTACCGCCTATGCCGACAAGATCCTGGCGCAGACCCGGAACCGGGAACTGGGCGATACCGGCAAGCTCCTGATCGAGATCATCGAGAAGGCCAAGGGACTGGATCCGGCCAGCCTGAAGAATGCAGGCTTCCTGTCGCGCCTGTTCTCGTCGCTGGAGGCTCGGGTACGGCGCTTCGCGGCCCAGTTCGAGGATGTGGCGGGCCAGATCGACGGCATCGTGATCGAGCTCGACCGTCACAAGGACCGGCTGAAGCGCGACATTGCCGTGCTCGACGACCTGCACGGCGAAACGCTGGGCTCCATCGGCGAACTCGATGCCTATATCGCCGCCGGCAAGGCTTTCGCCGAGACCTATCGCGCGGGCGAGCTGGTGCGCCTCAAGGGGGCGGCGGATGCCGCCGCGCCGGGCGGTGACGCCATGCTGGCGGCCCAGGCCTATCAGGATGCGGTGCAGGCCCTCGACCGGCTGGAAAAGCGGATCTTCTACCTGCAGCAGGCGCGCCAGATCGGCATCCAGCAATTGCCGCAGATCCGCATCGTGCAGTCGGGCGACGAGACCCTGATCGAGAACCTTCAGGCGACGGCCCAGCTCACCATCCCGGTGTGGAAGCAGAAGATGATCCTGCTGCTTGGCCTCACGCGGCAGCAGCAGGCGCTCGATCTGCAGAAGACGGTGACGGACGCCACCAACGAAATGCTGAAGCAGGCGTCGCAGATGATGAAGGATCAGGCGATCGCGATCGAACAGCAGTCGCAGCGCGGCATCGTCGACATCGAGACCCTGGAACAGACCAACCGCGACCTGATCGACACGATCGGCAGCGTGCTGCGCGTGCAGGAGGAAGGGCGCCAGAA
>JAQVKV010000061.1 GCA_028694545.1 Zavarzinia sp.
CAGGTAAAGGGCGGCGATGTCGACGCCGGCACCGAAAGTGCCGATCACCGCGAACCTGAAGAAGCGGCCGCGCAGGAAATCCCGGATCAGGGTTTCGATGCGCGGCCGGATGCGATCCGTCAACTGCCGGCGCCCGGAGTATGGGCGTGGCCGGTCGCCGGCAGTTCGGGCAGGGTCCTGGTGCGCCCGAAGGGCAGCCAGCGCAGGCCCGGCACCGCCGAGATCATGGACAGCGCCAGCGCCGCCAGATAGGGCAGGGACTGCACCAGCATGACCGCGACCCAGACATAGGATTCCCGGTCGCGCTCGCCGTAGACGACGGCGACGGCGGCCGCGGCGGCCCACAGCATCAGCATCAGGGTGGTTTCTTCCCGGGCGTTCAGGACACCCTGGATGGCGGCCGGCTTGTCCTCGCATTTCGGCGTGCGCAGGAAAGGCTTTTCCTTCTTCACGAGGCCGATGGCGAAAGCCTTGCCCACCGTATAGGTGAGCGCCAGCCCGGCGATGGCGGCACCGGCCGCCTGCACCGGCGTGCAGGGCACGCGCTTCGCATAGAGCGAGAACGTATAGGCCAGCTTGAAGCCGAAGACCGCCAGCGTCGGTACCAGGAACAGGGTGACCGGGAAGGCGAAGTAATCGGGCAGCAGCAGCAGGCCGACGGTCCACAGCAGGCCCGCCACCGTGAACATCAGGTTCATGGCATCGGCGAGCCACGGTGCCCAGCCCATGGCGAAGTGATACTTCTGGGCAAGGGTCAATCCGGTCTTGCGGAACGGATTCAGCCAGCCGGCATGCCCGCGCAGGATCTGCATGGCGCCGAAGGCCCAGCGGAAGCGCTGGCTGCGGTAGGCGGCGAAACTGTCGGGCGTCACACCCTTGCCGAAGGCATGGTTGATGTAGACCGACTTCCAGCCCGACTGCATCAGCTTCAGGCCCATTTCCGCGTCTTCGCAGATGGTCCAGGTCGACCAGTTGTCGACGCCCGCCATCGCCTTCTTGCGGACCAGGGTCATGGTGCCGTGCTGGATGATGGCGTCACGCTCGTTGCGGATCGACATGCCGATGTGGAAGAAGCCGGCGTATTCCCAGTTGATCATTTCCTTGAAGGCGTTGCCGGCCCAATCGTAATGGTCCTGCGGCGCCTGCACGAAACCGACGGCGTCCTCGTCGAAATAAGGGATCGTCGCCTTCAGCCAATGGGGTTCGACCAGATAGTCGCTGTCGATCACGCCCACCACGTCGACGTCGGGCGCGGTCTGGCTCATGGCGAAATTCAGCGCGCCGGCCTTGAAGCCCTTGCAGACCTCAAGGTGGAAGAAGCGGAAGCGGTCGCCCAGACGCTCGCAATACTCCTGCACCGGCTGCCAGATGGCCGGGTCCTTGGTGTTGTTGTCGATCACCAGGATCTCGAGGTTCGGGTAGTCGAGACGGGCGAGGCTGTCGAGTGTCCGGCGCACCATCTCCGCCGGCTCGTTGCAGATCGGCAGATGCAGCGAGACCTTGGGCCATTCGCGCTCGCGCTCGACCTGGGCGGGCAGGCGATAGGGCGTGAAATGGCGCTGCATGCGGCGCGCGAACAGGCCCTCGGACATCTCGAAGCCCTCGGCCAGGATCAGCGACAGCAGGAACAGCATGCCGAAGGACAGCACCGACCAGACGGCGATCATCGGCCCGTTCAGATATTGGGTCGTGCCGTAGTGGACGGTCCACACCATCACGTTGGCGGCCAGCATGACGAGCGCCGAGAACAGCAGCTTGCCCTGGATCTTCAGGTTGCCCGACTTGCGCAGGAAGAAGAGCAGGGGCAGCAGGGCGATGGCGGCGGCGATCCCGGCCAGCGTCTGCCAGTCGCGCACGGCGGTGACATCGCCCGTCAGCGGGAACTTGGGTGTCCGGTCGGCGTCGAAGATGCCCCAATAGGCACCGACCGCCCCTTCAATCTGGCGCTTCCACGGCTGGTCGAAGGCTTCCATGAGCGAATAGTCCCAGCCGCGCGCCCGGGCCAGCGTCAGGAAGCCACGAATGAAATTGGCTTCGTTGTCGAGGCTGGGCACGGCGCCGTCGCGCATGCGCCCGTCCGACGGCCAGCCGATTTCCGAGATCAGGATCTTCTTGTCCGGATAGGCCCGCGCGATCTGGTCGTAGCGCCGCGCGACATAATCGAGCGCCTCATCCGCCGGCACGCCTTCCCAGTAGGGCAGCAGGTGCACGGCGATATAATCGACGGACTCGACCAGCTCCGGATGGTCGAGCCAGACATGCCAGGGTTCGGCGGTCGAGACCGGCTGGTCGGCCTGACGCTTCACGTCCTTGATCAGGCGGATGATCTCGGGGACCGTCAGGTCGCCGCGCAAGATCGCCTCGTTGCCGACCATCAGGCGCTTCACGTTCTGATTGGCGTTGGCCATGCGGATCAGCCCCGCGATTTCGGCGGCGTTGCTGTCCGCGCGCTGGTCGAGCCAGGCACCGGCAATCACGGTCAGGCCATGGGCGGCGGCCAGCGCCGGTACCACATCCTGTCCGTTCAGCGACGAATAGGTGCGGACGGCCTGCGCCACGGTGGCGACCGTCGCCAGATCCTCGTCGATCTGGGCGGCCGTCGGGTGCTCGTCGTCATTGGGATTCTGGTCGGCCCGATGCGGGTCGAAGGAGAGGGCCTGGACGCTGCCCTCCCAGTCGGTCATGGGCACGGGGCGGTTCAGCCAGGCCCAGAGCCCGGCGTGGGCCGCGAGCACCACGATGAGAACAGCAATGTTGGTGAGGGCGGATTTGCGCATCTCGTTTGACCCGAAGCAACGTCAAGGCATCAACCCCGTGCCGCGCCTTCCGGTTCCCGGGAACTTTGCAATGCAGCGGATTGTTGCGGTGCAGGGGTATGATGCTGTGGCTGCATGGCGCCGTCGACGGCGCTTTCTCGCGGCGCAACGCGGCGCGATGCATTTCCCGCTTCTGTTGCAGCGCCGTCACGATGCCGCGGCGCGAAAGGTGCCGGGCTCGCAAGCCGGGCGGTGCCTGTGTATGGTCATCGCTTTCCTGCCTCCGGGGAGCCCGCCTTGTCCCGCCGCCTGCCGCCGCTCGTCGCCCTTCGCGCTTTCGATGCGGTGGCGCGTCTCGGGGGCACGCGGCGCGCGGGCGATGATCTCGCGGTCAGCCATACGGTGATCAGCCGGCACCTGCGCAATCTCGAGGCCTGGGCCGGCGTGCGCCTGATCGCGCGCGACGGCCGTGGCCTTGTCCTGACGCCCGAGGGCCGGCGCTATCACGAGCGCATTTCGCGCGCCTTCGACCTGATCGCGGAGGCGACCGAGGAACTCTCGCCCCGGGGCGGGCAGGGGGAATTGCGCCTGTTCTGCGCGCCGGGGCTTGCCGTGCGCTGGCTGTCGCGGCGCCTGTCCGCGCTCGAGGAGGCGCTGGCCGGGGTCGAGATCGTGATCCAGCCGGCGGATCGAAGCCCGGATTTCGCCAAGGGCGAGGCGGATGCGGAAATCGCCTTCAACCCCGTGCCGGTCGCGGGCATCACCCGGCTGGATTTGCTGACGCCGCGTTTCTTTCCGGTGGCGAGTCCGCTCTTCGTCGAGCGGCGCGGACCTTTCGCCGGCCCGGCCGATATCGCGGCCGCACCCCTGATCCACGAGGAAAGCCGCGAGCAATGGCGGCAATGGCTGGCGCTGGCGGGGCTCGACCCGGTGCCGGCCCTGCACGGCCCCCGGCTCTGGCATGCCGATGCGGCGGTCGAGGCGGCGTTGCAGGGCCAGGGCATCGCCCTTGCCAATGGCCTCCTCGTCGGTGACGACCTTGCCGCCGGCCGCCTGGTCGAGGTGATGCCGAGCGACATCCGTCTCGGAACCTATTGCCTGCGCGCTCCGGCGGCCACCTGGGACGGCCGTGTCATGACGCGCCTGCGCCGCTGGCTGGCATCGGCGCTGGCGTCCAGTCCTTCTTAAGATTTTGCGGCGATCCTCGATGCCGTTCGTCGGCACGGAGGATGAAGACATGGCGAGAGACGTCACCGCGGTGGGGATACCGTCGGGAACCGGCATCCGGGCCATGGGGCCGACCGAGATCCAGATGGTCACCGGCGGCGTGGGCATGATCCTTGGCATTCTTGCGACCGTCGCCGCCTTTGCGTTCCTTGCCTGGCAGCGCCGGGACAGTCTCGCGGCCGGCTGGGCGACGATCGCGGGCGATGTGCCGCCGGCGATCTGGGGCGGTGGCGCGCTGCTGGTGGTCGGGCTCGGCGTGCTTTGGCTGCGGCCGCGCGACTATGTGCCGGGACGCAGTTTCCGGCGCTACCGGGTCAGCGCGCAGACCGCCCGGCTGCAGAACATGGTGCTGGTGCTGCTCGGGCTGGTGGCCGCCGTCGGTTCTCTTGCCGCCGCCGCGCTGTTCTCGGACCCCCGGCTGAATTTCATCGCGGTGGCGGGGCTCATCGTCGCCGGCTATGTCCTCGTGCTGGGCCGGCGCCGCGCGGCCGAGGTCGCGGCCGACCCGGTCGTGGTCGATCTGATGCGGTCGCAGGGAATGCTCGGCAATCGCGAGGTTCGGGCCACGATCGCCTGCCGCGCCGTGCTGGACGGCAAGCGCGGCGAGGCGACGGTGGCGATCACGGACGACGGTTATGTCGTGGCGCTGGGCGGCGGCCTGTCCATGACCGGCGGGTTTCACGGCTTCGCTGATATCGTCGCCCTCGGCATCGGGCAGAGTGCCCGGCGCGGTGGGGAGCGTGCGATCGTGCTCCGCTTCAGCGACGGACGCACACATGTCTTCCTGTTCCAGTCCTTTCGCCTGCGCACGACCGAACTGGTGGTCGCCGTGCGTGCCCTGCTCGGCGCCTTCGACGGTTGGCTGGAACGGCGCGGGCCGGGCCTTGTACTTGGGTGAAAAAGCGCCATCTTCCCGGGACGGCGGGTGCCTTTCGGGGGAGTAGGGTTTCGTGGGTCTGGATATCATCTTCGTCGTCGGGGGCTTGCTGCTCCTCTTTTTCGGTGGCGAGTTCCTGGTCAGGGGCAGTGTCGCCATCGCCGAGCGCTTCGGCATCTCGAAGCTGATCGTCGGCATGGTGATCATCGGCTTCGGCACCTCGGCGCCGGAATTGCTGGTTTCGGTCCAGGCCGCCCTGGCCGGATCGCCCGACATCGCCGTCGGCAATGTTCTTGGCTCCAATATTTCCAACATCCTGCTGATCGTCGCGATCGCCGCGCTGGTCGCGCCCATCGCCAATGAGGACAAGGCGATCCGGCGCGACGCCGCCGTCATGGTCGGGGTCTCGGCGCTGTTGGTGCCCGTGCTTTTCCTTGGCGAGATCGGGCGTCTCGTCGGTCTTGGCATGATCGCGCTGCTCGTCGTCCAGCTCGTCGTCACTTATGCGATCGAGCGTCGGCGCCAGGTCTCCGCCTTCACCCATGAGGTGGACGAGGCGAAGGACATACCGATGGCCGCCCCCATCGCCACCATCATCACCATCGCCGGCCTCGCCCTGCTGGTGGTGGGCGCGCGGCTGATGGTCGATGGCGCCACCGGCATCGCCCGCGCCTTCGGCATTTCGGAAGCAGTGATCGGCCTGACCGTGGTCGCCGTCGGCACCTCGCTGCCGGAACTCGCGACCGCCATCGTCGCCGCCATGCGCCGCCATGCGGACGTCGTGCTTGCCAATGTCGTCGGCAGCAACGTCTTCAACATTCTCTGCATCCTCGGCATCACGGCGATCATCACGCCGATTCCGGTGGCCGCACGCTTCGCCACGGTGGACGGGCCGCTGATGGTCGCCGTCGCCGCTCTCATGCTCGCCATGCTGTTTCGCTTGCGGGTGATCGGGCGCGGCGCGGGCGCGGGGCTGCTGGCCGCCTATGGCGGCTATATCGCTTTCCAGGCTGTCTGAGGCACCAGTCCAAATGGTGCATTTAACGCACCGTTTGGCACGTTAAAGCTGATAGTCGCCGGGCGCGGCCCGGCGGCACACTGCGGCATCGCCACACCGTCCGGGGATGCCGTCATGGCCACCAATACCGACCTTCTTGCCCGCCGCGAGGCCGCCACGCCGCGCGGCGTTTCCGTTGCTTATCCGGTTTTCGCCGAGCGCGCGGAAAATGCCGAGCTCTGGGATGTGGAAGGCAATCGTTATGTCGATTTCGCCGGGGGCATCGCCGTTCTCAACGTCGGTCACCGTCATCCCAAGGTGATCGCGGCCGTCCGCGACCAGCTCGACCATTTCACCCATACCTGCTTCCAGGTGGCACCCTACGAGGGTTATGTCGAACTGGCGGAGCGGCTGAATGCGCTTGCCCCCTTCAAGGGTCCGGCCAAGACCGCCTTCTTCACGACGGGCGCCGAGGCGACCGAGAACGCGGTGAAGATCGCGCGCGCCTATACCGGGCGCACCGCCGTCATCGCCTTCACCGGTGCCTTCCACGGCCGCACCATGATGACCATGGCCATGACCGGCAAGACCCTGCCCTACAAGCGCAAGTTCGGCCCCATGCCGAACGAGGTGTTCCACGTGCCCTTCCCGGTGGAGGAACATGGCGTCTCGGTGGCCGAATCCCTGCGCGCCATCGAATTCCTGTTCCGCGCCGACGTCGAGCCCAGCCGCGTCGCCTGCATCATCATCGAGCCGGTGCAGGGCGAGGGCGGCTTCTATCCGGCGCCGAAGGAATTGCTGGAAGCGCTGCGCAAGCTCTGTGACGAACATGGCATCGTCCTCGTCGCCGACGAGGTCCAGACCGGCTTCGCCCGCACCGGCCGCATCTTCGGCATCGAGCATTCGGGGGTGGAACCCGACCTCGTCACCGTGGCGAAATCGCTCGGTGGCGGCTTCCCCATCTCGGGCGTGATCGGCAAGGCCGCGATCATGGACGGGGCGGACCCGGGCGGCATCGGCGGCACCTATGCCGGCTCCCCCGTATCTTGCGCGGCGGCCCTTGCCGTGCTCGACGTCATCGCCGAGGAAAAGCTGCTCGACCGGGCGAATGCGATCGGCGCGCGGATCAAGGCCCGCCTCGCCAGGATCGCGACCCGCAACGACGTGGTGCCGATCACCGGCATCCGTGGCCCCGGCGCCATGATCGGCTTCGACATCGTGAAGCATCGCGGCGCCTACGAGCCGGACGCGGATGGGACCAAGCGCGTCACCGCTGCGGCTATCGAGGCCGGGCTGATCCTGCTGTCCTGCGGTGTCTTCGGCAATGTGATCCGTATCCTCGTGCCGCTCACGGTCTCGGACGAGGTGCTGGACGACGGGATGGACAAGCTGGAATCGGCGCTCGCCGCCGCGTATCAGGAGTAACCCCATGTCGTTGGAAATGAAGATCGACATTCCGGCGGAAGGGCTGGGGCTGCGGGATCCAGGCCTTCTCGAGACACGCTGCCTGATCGATGGCGAGTGGCTGGGCACGGCGGCGGACGCCGTGCACAACCCGGCGACTGGCGCCCTGCTTGCCAGTGTGCCCCATTTCGGCGCCAAGGAGGCGACGGCGGCCGTCGAGGCTGCGGCGCGCGCCTTCAAGCCCTGGGCGAAGCGCATCGCCAAGGAACGCGGGGCGATCCTGCGCCGTTGGTTCGAGCTGATCATCGAGAACCGCGAGGATCTTGCCCTGATCCTGACGGCGGAACAGGGCAAGCCCCTGGCCGAGGCACGGGGCGAGATCGACTACGCCGCGTCCTACGTCGAATTCTACGCGGAAGAGGCGAAGCGCATCTACGGCGAGACCATCCCCTCGCATCGGCCGGACGCCCGTATCATGGTGGCGCGCCAGCCGGTCGGGGTGGTCACCGCGATCACGCCGTGGAACTTCCCGGCCGGTATGATCACGCGGAAGATCGCGCCCGCGCTTGCCGCCGGCTGCACGGCGGTCGTGAAGCCCGCCCCCGAAACGCCGCTGACCGCGCTGGCGCTCGCCGTGCTGGCGAAGCGCGCGGGCATTCCGGCGGGTGTGTTCAATGTGATCACCGGCGATGCGCCGGCGATTGGCCTCGTCTTCACGTCGCATCCGGCGGTGCGCGTCGTTGGTTTCACCGGCTCGACCGAGGTCGGCAAGCTCCTGATGCGCCAGGCGGCCGCCGGGGTGAAGAAGGTCGCGCTCGAACTCGGCGGCAACGCGCCCTTCATCGTCTTCGACGACGCGGACGTGGACGCGGCGGTCGAGGGTGCCATGGTCTCGAAGTTCCGCAACATGGGCCAGACCTGCGTCTGCGCCAACCGGCTCTATGTCCAGGCGGGCATCTATGACGCCTTCGTCGAACGGCTGGCCGAACGGGTTCAGGCGCTGGTGGTCGGTGACGGTGCGGCCCCGGGCATCACCCAGGGGCCCCTGATCACCAAGGATGCGCTGGCCAAGGTCGAGCGGCTGGTGGCGGATGCCACTCACAAGGGGGCGACGGCGGTC
>JAQVKV010000062.1 GCA_028694545.1 Zavarzinia sp.
CCGTGTCCTCGACCATGAGCAGGGGCGTGTTGGCGCCGCCGAACTGGGCACCGAACTTCGCCATCAGCTCGACGTTCGGATGGTGGATGGGCAGCATCGCCTCCAGCACCACCTTCAGCGAGAGATGAGTGAACGACATGTAGCCGAGGAAGGCCGTCAGCAGGACCATGCCCGCGGTGATGAGCCTGGCGCGCCGGCGCACGAGGCCGGCAATTCGGGTCGCGATCATTGGGTCACCTGCTCGGTCTCGGTCGAAGGCGCGGCCTCGGCGGCCACGGGCGTGAACGCGCCGTCGATGGCGTCGGCGCGCAGGATCGCGCCGCCCTGGCCGACCGCGACCGCCTCGCCGTCGGCACCGATGGCAACGCCACCGATCCAGGAATAGGACAGCGGAAAACGGGAAGAGACGTCGGCCGGCGCAAGCCCCTTCGCCGACAGCGTCAGCAACAGGCCGTTGCCGCCGATCAGGCCGGACCGGCCGTCATCCGACAGCGCCACCGAGAGCAGATGTTGCGCCGTGCCGGTCGCCATCGGCGACACCTGCCAGCCGTCCTCGCCCGCCGCGAGGGACAGCAGCGTCCCATTCAGGCCGACTGCGTAACCCTTTCCGTTCACGATCGCCATGTCGAGGAGGGTGGGATAGACCTGCTCGGTGACGACATGCCAGGTCGCCCCCGCATCCTCGGTCGCCGCCACCACGCCGAATTCGCCCGCGACCACCGCGCGTTGCGCGTCGATCGCCACGACGGCGCCGAGACGGGGCAGGTCCCGACCCCGATAGTCCGACAGCGCCTGCTCGTTCCAGCTCCGGCCACCGTCCGACGTGTGCAGGATCACCCCGCCATGACCGACCGCCCAGCCGTTCGCCGCGTCCGCGAAATCGATCCCGCGCAGATAGAGCTGCTCGACCTGATGGACGACCCGCCAGTACCGGCCGTCGTCCTCGCTTTCCAGGATTCGCCCGCGATGGCTCACCGCGAAGACCTTGCCATCCCCCGCGACCGTCACCCGGCGCAACAAGTCGTCCGTCACGCTTTCGACCGAGATCCAGTGCCGGCCGCCGTCCGGTGAAACCTTCACCGCACCGTGGTAACCCGTCGCGACGACGGCGCCCGCGCCGTCGAACGAAACGCCGAACAGATTGTCCGGATACTCGCGCAGGGAAGCCGACGTCCCCGCCTGCGAAGACGTGGAAAGGAGCAAGCCGGCCACCAATGGAACCGCCAGCCATTTCCTGGCCGCGGCAGGCCATCTCGCGGGATTGCCGTCGATGTGGTCGGGCCCCGAACCCGCCCCCCCCGTCATGCTGGGTCGCATAGCGCTGAATACCCCCCTTAGAGTGCACCTTCTGGTGCTTGCTTTCTTGAACCGTGCGACCGGTTAATCCATCATGGACGTCATTGACGCACGGCCGCGCGGGCCCGCGCCCACCGAACACCCAGGGGTTGCTCGGCAAGCGACTGACCAAACGCCGTCTACTTATGGGAGTTAGTTTATCGGCCGGCCGTTCATTCGGAAGCCGCCAGAATTAAAAAAGACATATTCCAAGGCAGAATGAATGAACAGCACAGCTCCCGCTATGATCGTTCCAGCAATCCGCTTTCGCCCTGCCGTCGTTCGCAAACGGGCTCGTCAGCAGGCGTTCGCCCTGGAAACAAGCGTGCCCCAGCAGTCCAGACAGCCCCAATGAAAAGTGAGCACACGAATGGCCAGACCACGCTCGGAAAATTATGACGAAAAGCGCCAGAGCATAATCGAGGAATCCAGCCATCTTTTTGCGTCAGTCGGATTCGACAAGACATCGATTGCAATGATCGCCAAGCAATGCAGCATCAGCAAAGCATTGATATATCACTACTATAAAGAGAAGGCGGAAATCCTTTACGACCTGCTTTACCAGCATGTCGAAGGATTGAAAAAACTTGTCAGGGGCATTCTCGACAGCGACGAATCCGACGAAAAGAAGTTCCTGCATCTCGTCGATTCACTGATGGAAACATACATCCATACTCGCGAAAAGCACATGATCCTGATGAAGGAGACAAATGCCCTGAGTACCGAGCAGCAGCAATCATTGCGCACCACGCAAAGCGAGATGGTGCACGACATGGCCACGCTCGTTTCACGCCTGCACCATACGGAGGCGCTTCATCACCCGAAACTGAGCACCGCCGTCGGCCTCGTCCTGCTCGGCAGCCTGAACTGGACCTATACGTGGTTCAGCGAGGACGGCCCCCTGACCTCGCATCAGTTCGCGGTCCTGGTCAGCGAGATTTTCCTGAATGGTGTCAGGAGTCCCGGTCTCGATCAGGTCAGCGGCCCGCTGTCCCTGGTGAAGTGAACGGACACGCCGGGTCGCCGCAACGCGGTTGAATTAGTTGACCGATCGGCCGCATAATTAATCAGGCAGCAGCGGCAGGATCGACATCATGCATTCTCCTCACCTCCTCGTCGAAGATCCCGAGGACGGCCTCCGGCTCCTTCGGCTGAACCGTCCGGGCACCTCTAAAAGCCCTGCAACTTGTTCGGTTTCATGATTCCATAGGTTTGTTGGGGCGATGGAGGGGCGTCATGGGTCAGCCGGGGTTCTTCGATCTGGATGAGCGGTATCGGCGGCTGTCGGAGACCGGCGATCCCCTGGTGAGGCTGGCGATCCTGGTGGATTTCGAGGTCTTCCGGCCCCGGCTGGCGTCGGCGCTGAAGCGGTCCGATGGCTCGAAGGGCGGGCGGCCGCCCTATGATCCGGTGCGGATGTTCAAGATCCTGATCCTGCAGACCCTCTACACGCTGTCGGACGACGCCACCGAATTCCAGATCCGGGACCGGCTGTCGTTCATGCGCTTCCTGCGTCTCGGGCTCGAGGATGCGGTGCCCGATGCCAAGACGATCTGGCTGTTCCGCGAACAACTGACCAAGGCCGGCGCGATCAAGGGGCTGTTCGCCGACTTCGATGGCTGGCTGAAGGGCAAGGGCTATCTGGCCATGTCGGGCCAGATCGTCGATGCCTCGATCATCGCGGCGCCGCGCCAGCGCAACACCGACGAGGAGAAGACCGCCTTGAAGGAAGGGCGGATCCCGGAGGACTGGCGGGCCAAGCCGGCCAAACTGGCCCAGAAGGACCGCGATGCCCGCTGGACGTTGAAGCGCGCCAAGGCCGGCAAGGCCAAGGCAGACGGCACCAAGGCCAGGGTGGAGATCGCCATTCCGGTGTTCGGCTACAAGAACCACATCGGCATCGACAAGGCGCATCGCCTGATCCGGGGCTTCGCCGTGACGTCTGCGGCGGCCCATGACGGGGCTCAACTGCCGGCGGTGGTTGCTCGCAACACGGCGAGCGATGTCTGGGCGGATACCGCCTACCGGACCAAGGCCAATGAGGCGTTCCTTGATGCCCGGGGCCTGCGTTCCAGGATCCACTTCCGTCGCCGGCCCGGCCAGGATCTGACCGGGCCCCAGAAGAAGGCCAACCGGGCAAGATCGAAAGTGCGCTCCGCGGTGGAGGGCGTCTTCGCCCATCAGAAACAGGTCTTCGGCCTGGTGGTCCGGACCATCGGCATGGCCAGGGCCACCACGAAGATCGCCCTGGCCAACCTCGCCTACAACGTCAGGCGCTATATCTGGCTGGCCGAGCACCAGCCGGCGGCCTGAGAGGACCCGGGAAAGGGGCAAACGCCCCGGGGCGCATCGCCCTTCGGGCATCAGATCAAGGGCGCGAAGCCGCCTCAGCAGCAAAATCCACCTCGGACTCAATGACAAAGCGGGTTGTTCGAGGTGCCCGAATGGGGCTCTTTCGAACTGCCGCGCAGGCACAACGGTCCCATGGTTCTGGTTCGGGAACCAAAGAATCCAGGTCCGCTGATTTTAACGAATAGCCCGCTCTACTTACGTCGCCACTCGTGACGAGTGGCAACACAGCGCCAGATTTTCAATTGGTCGAACATCCGCTCGAAGAGATTGCACCTGAGATACTGTTCACGATCGCGCGGGATTGGGATCCGACAGTTGCTCTCTGTCGGGATAACCACTTCGACGCCAGCAGCGGCGATCTCGGTACGGATTGCCTCTGCATCATATCACTAATCGGCGCGCAGTGACTCGATGCAGTCGGCCAGCGTTCGGGACAGCGGGACAGTTTCTCGGGCGTCGTGCGTCTGACCTGGCATCAGCACGAATCCGAGCGGTCGGCCGAGCCCGTCGTGTTCCGGATCACCATATTTTCGGAAAACCAGTCCCCGTTAGACTGGGGCGAGGACTGGATCCGAAATCAGGCTCCGACGACGCCATCCAGGATTTCAAGGTCGGGGCGCCCGGCCAGGACAGCTCCCAGAGCCGGGCCGGCGGCCTTGAAATGGTCGCTTGCGCCATGGGCCTTGAACGCGGCCTCGTCGCGGTAGATTTCCAGCACCTTGTAGGTGTTGGGCTCCGCGCGGCTGCGCGTCAGCTGGTAGGTGAGGTTTCCCGGTTCATTGGCGCGAACCTTGGCGGCAAGCTCCAGGAAGACGCGCTCGAACTCCGCCGTCTTGCCGTCCTGAATACGCATGGTCGCGATCAATCCAATCATCTGTTTCTCCCCTGATTGATATCCCGTCCTCCCGACCCGGGAGGCGGATTCCCTGGCTTGGGCACGATGGCCGGCATAACCATCGGGGTTATCCGCACGCAACATGCGGCGCGCCGACCTCGGGCCGAGATCTACCCATGAGTATTGAAACAGTCCACGAGATTCGGTCCGCGCGCGGCCATTCTATCGCTTCGCGGCCCCCCCCTGCCGACGGTGCGTGCATGGTAGTCCGCGTCGCCGAACAGGGCGTCGATGACCAGCAGCCGCTTCAGGAGATGTCCGATGACAAGCTCGTCGGTCATCCCGATGCCGCCGTGGATCTGCACCGCCGCCTCGCCGATGGCGATGCCGGAGCGCCCGACCAGGCCTTTCAGTACCGACAGGAAATCCGCCCCGCCCCGTCCGGCCTCGGCAAGGGCCGCGGCATAGAGCAGGCTGGCCCGTGCCTGGACATAGGCCATCTTCATGTCGGCTAGACGATGGGCGATAACTTGAAAGCTGCCAATCGGCCGGCCAAACTGTTTCCGTGTCGCGGCGTAGTCCGTCGTTGCCTGCAGCAAGGCCCCCATGGCCCCCACGGCCTCGGCAGCGAGCGCGATCATGCCATCGCCGATGACGGCCGCGATCGCGTCGCCGCCGTCAAGGGCGAGCACCGCGGACCCAGGCACCTCGACATCGTCGAAGCGGACATGGGCGGCATGGCGGCCGTCGATCAGGCGGAAGGGCGTCACGGCGACTCCGGCCTCACGGGCACCGACGGCAAGGAGCAGGAAGCTGTCTTCCCCGCCGCTCAATCGTGCTGAAACGATCAGCACATCGGCATCGGCGCCGCCGAGCACCAGGCGTTTTTCCCCCGTCAGACGAAAGCCGCGACTGACGGAGTTGGCCTCGCTCCGGATCGCTGACGCTTCGGGACTGCCTTTGCCTTCTTCATGGGCAAAGGCAGCCAGCGCCCCACCCGCTAGAATCCGGGCAAGCCAGACGGCGGCATCGCCATCCCCCGCAGCCCGGGCCAAAGCCCGGCCAGCCATCACAATGGTCGGGAGAAAAGGCTCGGCAACCAGATGCGCGCCGAACAATTCGGACAGCGCGACGATGTCCACGACCGACCCGCCAAGGCCTCCGCTCTCCTCGGGGATCGCCAAGGCGAGGACGCCCTGTTCACGGAAATGGGCCCAGGTCTCCCTGGAATACGTCTGCCCCGCCAGGAGCATCGCCTGCCGCTGGCTGAAGGCATGGTGATGCGACAGGTATCGCTCGATGCCGTCCCGCATCATTGCCTGTTCCGCGGTGAAATCGAAGTTCATGCCCGCCCCCTCCGTCAGGACCGCGCCAGGCTGCGGGCGATCAGGTCGCGCTGGACCTCGTTCGTCCCCGCATAGATTGATGCCGCCCGGCTGTTCAGGTAGTAGGGCATGGCGATCAGCTCGAAATCCGACGTCAGGGACACCGCCCCGGTTCCGATCTCGAAAGCCGCCAGTTGCAGGGCCAGCGCGTCGATCCCCGCCGTCCGCCTCATCAGCACCGACAGGCGCTGGGTCAGCTCGGCGCTGACCGTCTTGTTGATCGAGGGAAAGGCCGGATCTTCTCCAAGCGCATGACCGCTGAAGGCCAGCATCTCGAAATGCTGGAAGGCGAGGACGTCGATTTCCAGCACCCCCAGATCACGCTGGAACACCGGGTCGTCCGCCAGCAGGCCCCCGGCGGGGCCCGGCGTGCTACCCGCCGCGTCCCGGATCATGCGCAGATAGCGAAGCAATGACGGACTGACGGCGCCGCCACCCCGCTCATATTTCAGAAGACGTTTCGCCACCGACCAGCCGTCGTTTTCCGCGCCGACGCGGGCGGATTGCGGCACGCGGACATTATCGAAAAAGACCTCGCATTGCTCCGGCACGCCGTCGAGGCCCACGATCGGCCTCACGGTCATGCCCGGGAAATCCATCCGGTCGAGCAGCAGGAAGGTGATCCCGTCCTGCTTCCTTTCCGACCGATGGGTGCGGACCAGCATGAACATGCGGTTGGCCTTATGGGCCAGCGTCGTCCAGATCTTGCTGCCATTGATGATGTAATCATCGCCGTCGGCGACAGCGGCGCACGAAAGCGCCGCCAGGTCCGATCCGGCGTTCGGTTCGGAATAGCCCTGGGCCCAGTAATCTTCGCCGGAGAGAATGCCCGGCAGGTACTTCCGCTTCTGCTCCTCCGTCCCGAGGTCGATGATCAGGGGGCCGACCATGCGCAGCGCATTGGGCAGCAGGGGCGGCAGGTCGCGCTTGCTGTATTCTTCGGCGAAGACGTATTTCTGCTCAACGCTCCAGCCCGTTCCGCCGTGTTCGACCGGCCAGTCGGGCGCGACCCAGCCGCGCCTGAACAGGATCCCATGCCAGGCCATAACGGCCTCGAAGGGCGCGAAAATGCTGGTGGTCCTTCGCCCTGCCTCGAGGATGGCGGGGGTCGGCGCCGTGTCGAGGAACGCGGCCACCTCGCGGCGGAATGTGAACCGCGCCGGGTTTGTCGGAGGCCAATCCTTTTGAGAGGATGTGGCGATGACGAACGAGAGTGCGATGAAGTTTTCCCCTGAGATGCGAGCGCGGGCGGTGCGCATGGTGCTGGACCACGAGGGGGATCATCCCTCGCGCTGGGCGGCGATCTCGTCGGTGGCGGCCAAGATCGGCTGCACGGCGGAGACGCTGCGGCTGTGGCTCAAGAGGGCTGAGCGAGACAGTGCGGACGGCGGTCGTGCCAGCGACGTGGAAGCCCGGATGAAGGCGCTGGAGCGTGAGAACCGGGAGCTTCGGCAGGCGAACGAGATCCTGCGCAAGGCGTCGGCGTATTTTGCCCTGGCGGAGCTCGACCGCCGACACAAGCCATGATCGCCTTCATCGACGATTACCGGGTGGCCTATGGGGTCGAGCCGATCTGCCGGGTCTTGCCGATCGCCCCGTCGACCTACCGGGCGGTGGCGGCCCGACGCCGCGACCCGTTGAAGGCACCGGCCCGGTGCGGCCGGGATGCCGGCCTGCGCCTGGCGATCCGCCGGGTGTTCGAGGAGAACTTCTCGGTCTATGGCGTGCGTAAGGTCTGGCGCCAGTTGTCGCGGGAGGGCGAGAGCGTCGCCCGCTGCACGGTCGCCCGCCTGATGAAGGGTATGGGGCTCCGGGGCGCCACCCGCGGCAAGCCGGTGAAGACCACCGTGAGCAGCCGGATCGAGGTCTGTCCTCAGGACCTGGTGAACCGGCAGTTCACGGCGTCGAGGCCGAATGCGCTCTGGCTCTCGGACTTCACCTATGTCGCCACCTGGAACGGCTTCGTTTATGTGGCCTTCGTGATCGATGCCTTTGCCCGGCGCATCGTCGGCTGGCGGGTCGGCCGGACGGCCCACGCGGGCTTCGTTCTCGACGCCCTGGAACAGGCCCTGCACGCCCGCCGCCCCGATCCGGGCGACGGGCTCGTCCACCACAGCGATCGCGGCGTGCAATACGTCTCGATCCGCTATACCGAGCGCCTGGCCAAGGCCGGCGTGATGCCCTCCGTCGGCAGCGTGGGGGACTCTTACGACAATGCCCTCGCCGAAACGGTCAATGGCCTCTACAAGGCCGAGGTGATCCATCGGCGCGGGCCGTGGCGCTCCTTCGAGGCCGTCGAGTTCGCGACCCTCGAATGGGTGGACTGGTTCAACAATCGCCGTCTTCTCGAGCCGATCGGATATATCCCCCCGGCCGAGGCAGAACGGCGATACTATGAGCAGCGAGACACGGCAAAGGCGGCGTGACTCAAATCAACACGCCTCCGACAAACCCGGCGCGGTTCA
>JAQVKV010000063.1 GCA_028694545.1 Zavarzinia sp.
AGCAGGGGCGTCTCGTCGCCGCGCTGGGCAAGGGCGACGCGGTCGCGGGCGCGCTCTACGAGGCGGGTTTCGGCGCGGTTTCGGACGCCTATCGCGCCGTGAAGCAGGCAACGGGCACGACACCCGCCCGGTTGCGCGCCGTGGGCTTCGACCTGTGGTGGGGGATCGTGCGCACGGTACTGGGCCTGACCCTGGTCGCCGCGACGGAGGAGGGGATCGCCGCCCTCTTCATGGGGGACGATGAGGGGACGCTGGCCGCCGATCTGGCGCTGCGCTTTCCGAAGGCGCGGCTGGTGCGGGACGAGGGGCGTCTCGCCCCCCTGCTGGAGGCCGTGGCGGCGCGGGCGGCGGCACCGGGGCTGGCGGCGGATCTGCCCCTCGACCTGCGGGGTACCGCCTTCGAGATCGCCGTCTGGCAGGCCCTGCGCGCCATCCCGGTGGGCGAGACCAGGACCTATGGCGCGCTGGCGGCGGCGATCGGCAAACCCGGCGCGGCGCGGGCCGTTGGCAGGGCCTGCGGCGCCAATCCGGTCTCGATCCTGGTGCCCTGTCACCGCGCGGTCGGTGCCGACGGCTCCCTTACCGGCTACCGGTGGGGCACGGCGCGGAAGCGGCGCCTGCTGGAAATGGAGCGTGACGCGACGTCCTGAGGCGATTTGTTCCTCGCCGGAACGACCTTCGGGTGTAGGCTGTTCTGGGTCCTTCCGCTGCGCAGCAAGACAATGCTTGTTTGCCATGGTCCCTTTTGTAATAGTGCGCGCCTGAAAAAGGGTCCGTCGCGACCGATGGGGGCCACCATCGGGTGAGGCGGGCAAACAAGAAACGGGACATTGATCTGCACTCGGCGCCGGATCTTGGGTTGCGCCATCCATTCGGATCGTCGGGGAGCCTCGGGAATTACGCCATGAACATGGACATCACCGAACATCGGAAGACTTACGCGCTGTTCATGAGCCTGACCAAATGGGGGATCGTCAGCCTGATCGCCCTTCTGGTGCTCATGGCGATCTTCCTGCTCTGATCTCGGACGGGCGCTGCGCCGGCCGGTCGGGCCGGGCTAGCGCCCTTTCACTTCTTTATTGCTCAAGTCTGGGGGCCAGATGAGGATTGCCATTCCAAGGGAGCGGCGGCCGAACGAAAAGCGTGTCGCCGCATCGCCCGAATCCGTCAAGAAGCTGATCGCGCTCGGTGCCGAGATCGTGATCGAGACCGGGGCCGGTCTCGAATCCGCAGTCACGGACGAGGCCTTCGCGGCCGCCGGCGCCACGATCGCGCCGGATCTCGCTTCGACCCTGAACGGGGCCGACGTGGTGTTCCACGTCCAGCGTCCGATGCCCGAGGAACTGCCGCTCATGAAGCGTGGCGCCGTCCTCGTCGCCGGTCTCAACCCCTATGCGGATCGTGACAGCGTGAAGGCCTATGCCGATGCCGGCATCGATGCCTTCGCCATGGAATTCGTGCCGCGCATCACGCGCGCCCAGTCCATGGACATCCTGTCGTCGCAGGCGAACCTCGCGGGTTACCGCGCGGTGATCGACGCGGCTTATGAATACTCCCGCGCCATCCCGATGATGATGACCGCGGCGGGCACGGTTGCGCCCGCGCGGGCGCTCATCATGGGTGTCGGCGTCGCCGGCCTGCAGGCCATCGCGACGGCGAAGCGCCTCGGCGCCATCGTCTCGGCGACCGACGTGAGCCCGGCTACCAAGGAACAGGTGGAATCGCTCGGCGGTACCTTCGTCGCGGTCATGGACGAAGAGTTCAAGAACGCGCAGACCGCCGGCGGCTACGCCAAGGAAATGTCCAAGGAATATCAGGCGAAGCAGGCGACCCTGATCGCGGACACCATCAAGAAGCAGGACATCGTGATCACCACCGCGCTGATCCCGGGCCGGCCCGCGCCGGTGCTGGTCTCGGCCGAGATGGTCGCGACGATGAAGCCGGGTTCGGTGATCGTCGACCTCGCTGTCGAACAGGGTGGCAACTGCCCCCTGTCGAAGCCGGGCGAGATCGTCGTGACCGAGAATGGCGTGAAGATCGTCGGCCACATCAACGTGCCGAGCCGGACTTGCGTCGATTCCTCGCAGCTCTTCGCGAAGAACCTGCTCAACTTCATCACGCCGCTGGTCTCCAAGGAGACGAAGCAGCTCGCGATCGACTGGGAAGACGAGATCATCAAGGCGTCCATCCTGACCAAGGGCGGCGCGGTGGTCCATCCCGCCTTCGCTTCGGCCTGAGGAGAAGACCATGGTCGATGAATTCATTTTCTTCCTCTCCATCTTCGTCCTGGCCGTCTTCGTCGGCTATTACGTCGTCTGGAGCGTGACGCCCGCCCTGCACACCCCGCTGATGGCCGTCACCAACGCGATCTCCTCGGTCATCATCGTCGGCGCCATCGTCGCCGTCGCGGTGCCCGGCCTGACCAGCGAGAACTGGTTCTCGAAGGCCCTCGGCTTCGTCGCCGTGGTCTTCGCCGCCGTGAATATCTTCGGCGGGTTCATGGTCACGAGCCGAATGCTCGCCATGTACAAGAAAAAAGAGAAGAAGTGAGGAGTAGACGTCGATGAACGCCAATCTCGCCGCCCTTCTCTACCTCGTCTCCGGGGTGCTCTTCATCCTGGCGCTGCGCGGCCTGTCCTCGCCCGCCACCTCCCGCACGGGTAACCGTTACGGCATGATCGGCATGACCATCGCGGTCGTGACCACCCTGCTGTCCAGCAAGGTCCTGCCGGGCCTCGACGTGACCACGATCGCCATGATCCTGGTGGCGCTGGCCATCGGCGGTGGCATCGGCGCGGTGATCGCCAAGCGCGTCGCCATGACCTCCATGCCCCAGCTCGTCGCGGCCTTCCACAGCCTCGTTGGCATGGCGGCGGTGCTGGTCGCCTTCGCGGCCCTGTATTCGCCGGAAAACTACGGTATCGGCACCCCGGGCCACCTGCACGCGCAGAGCCTGATCGAGATGGGTCTTGGTGTCGCCATCGGCGCCATCACCTTCTCGGGTTCGATCATCGCCTTCGCCAAGCTGAACGGCAATATGTCGGGCTCGCCGATCATGCTGCCGGCGCGTCACCTGCTGAATATCCTGATCGCCGCCGCGATCGTCGGCCTCGTCGCCTATTTCATCGTCTCGGGCGGTGAGGCGCTGTGGGCTTTCTGGCTGGCGACCGCGCTGTCCTTCGTGATCGGCATCACCCTGATCATCCCGATCGGTGGCGCCGACATGCCGGTGGTCGTGTCCATGCTCAACTCCTATTCGGGTTGGGCGGCGGCCGGCATCGGCTTCACGCTGCAGAACACGGCGCTGATCATCACCGGTTCGCTGGTGGGCTCGTCGGGCGCGATCCTGTCCTACATCATGTGCAAGGGCATGAACCGTTCGTTCCTGTCGGTCATCCTCGGCGGCTTCGGCGCCGACGCCGATGCCGGCGCGGCGGCCGGTGGTGTTCGTGAGGCCCGTCCGGTGAAGCAGGGCTCGGCCGACGACGCCGGCTTCATCATGAAGAACGCCGGTTCGGTCATCATCGTCCCGGGTTACGGCATGGCGGTGTCCCAGGCGCAGCACGCGCTGCGCGAAATGGCCGACTTCCTGAAGGAAGAGGGCGTGAAGGTCTCCTACGCCATCCATCCGGTGGCGGGGCGCATGCCGGGTCACATGAACGTGCTGCTGGCCGAAGCCTCGGTCCCCTACGACGAAGTGTTCGAGCTTGAGGACATCAACTCGGCCTTCTCGCAGACGGACGTGGTCTTCGTCATCGGCGCGAACGACGTGACCAATCCGGCGGCCAAGACCGACAAGACCTCGCCGATCTACGGCATGCCCATCCTCGAGGTGGACAAGGCGAAGACGGTGCTGTTCGTGAAGCGCGGCATGTCGTCGGGCTATGCCGGCGTCGACAACGAGCTGTTCTTCCGCGACAACACCATGATGCTGTTCGGCGACGCCAAGAAGGTGACCGAAGACATCGTGAAGTCCTTCGGCCACTGAGCCGGGACGCAGACAAGGGGCCGCGCTGGCGACAGCGCGGCCCTTTTTCATTTGAGCGGGGCGTTCCCCCTCACCCCGGCCCTCTCCCCCTGAAGGGGGCGAGGGAGCCGATAACGTGCGGGCTATGCCCCCTCGCCCCCTTGGGGGAGAGGGATGGGGTGAGGGGGACGCGGCATCAAGCACGAATGGTTCCCCCGCCGCCGGCTTTGCCCTAAGGTCCCCGACCCGATCCCTTGCAGGCAGGAATCATGGCCGTCGACTCTCCCCGTATCGCCCGTACCATCGCCGCCGAGATCTTGGCGAAACCCGATCAGGTGAATGCCGCGATCGAGCTTCTGGACGGCGGCTCGACGGTGCCCTTCATCGCGCGCTACCGCAAGGAAGCGACGGGCGGGCTGGACGATACCCAGCTGCGCACGCTGGAGGAACGGCTGGGCTACCTGCGCGAGCTGGCGGCGCGGCGCAAGACCGTGCTCGAATCGATCGAGGGTCAGGGCAAGCTGACCGACGAGCTGCGCGCCAAGATCGAGGCGGTGGAGACCAAGGCGGAGCTGGAGGACATCTATCTGCCCTTCAAGCCGAAGCGCCGCACCAAGGCGGAAATCGCCCGGGAACGCGGCTTCGGCCCGCTGGCGGAAGCGATCCTCGCCGACCGCAGCCTAGTGCCGCAGGACGCGGCGACGGCCTATCTGACCGAAGAGGTGCCCGACGTGAAGGCGGCGCTGGACGGTGCGCGCGACATCATCATGGAAAGGATGGCGGAGGACGCCGATCTCGTCGGCAATCTGCGTAATTACATGAAGGACAAGGCCATCGTCCATGCCCGCCTCGTCGAGGGCAAGGCGGAGGCCGGCGCCAAGTTCAGCGATTATTTCGATCATGCCGAGCCCTGGCGCAAGGTCGCGGGGCACCGCGCGCTGGCCATGTTGCGCGGCCGGAACGAGGATATCCTCACCCTCGACATCGAGGTCGATCAGGATGTCGACACTCCGGTGAAACCGGTGGAGGCGCGCATCATGGGCGCCTTCGGCATCGATCCCAAGGCGCCCAATCCGGCCGAGAAATGGCTGGGCGACGTCGCGCGCTGGTGCTGGCGGGTGAAACTGTCCCTGCATTTGTCCATCGACCTGATGAACGAGATGCGCGAGCGCGCGGAAGACGAGGCGATCCACGTCTTCGCCCGAAACCTGAAGGATCTCCTGCTTGCCGCCCCCGCCGGCTCGCGCGCGACCATGGGGCTCGACCCCGGCATCCGCACGGGTGTGAAGGTCGCCGTGGTCGATGGCACCGGCAAGCTGCTGGACACGGCGACGGTCTATCCCTTCCAGCCGAGGAACGACCTGCGCGGCGCGCAGGCCATACTCGGCCACCTGATCCTGAAGCACAGGGTCGAACTGGTCGCCATCGGCAACGGCACCGCCAGCCGCGAGACCGACAAGCTGGCGGCGGATCTCATCGCCGACCTGCCGGCGGAGGCGCGCCCGATCAAGGTCGTGGTTTCGGAGGCCGGTGCCTCGGTCTATTCGGCCTCCGCGCTGGCGGCGGCCGAATTCCCGGATCTCGACGTTTCCTTGCGCGGCGCCGTCTCGATCGCGCGGCGCCTGCAGGACCCGCTTGCCGAACTGGTGAAGATCGAGCCGAAGTCGATCGGCGTCGGCCAGTATCAGCACGACGTCGACCAGCATCGCCTGGCGAAGGCGCTGGATGCCGTGGTCGAGGATGCGGTGAACGCGGTCGGCGTCGACCTGAACACGGCCTCCGCCTCCCTGCTGTCGCGGGTGTCGGGCCTTGGCGCGTCGCTGGCGGAGGCGGTCGTCGCGCATCGCAACGCCAACGGTCCCTTCGACAGCCGCAAGGACCTGCTGGCGGTCGCCCGCCTCGGCCCCCGCACCTTCGAGCAATGCGCGGGCTTCCTGCGCATTCCAAACGGGAAGGAGCCGCTGGATGCCTCCTCCGTCCATCCGGAAGCCTATGGCGTCGCCAAGCGCATCGTCGCCGCCTGCGGCCGCGACCTGCGCAGCCTGATGGGCGACAGCAAGGCCCTGAAGGCGATGGACCCCGCCGATTTCGTGGACGAGCGTTTCGGCCTGCCCACGGTGAAGGACATCCTGGCCGAGCTGGAAAAGCCCGGCCGCGACCCGCGCCCCGAATTCAGGACCGCGAGCTTCGCCGATGGTGTCGAGGAAATCACCGACCTGAAACCGGGCATGATCCTGGAAGGCACGGTGACCAATGTCGCCGCCTTCGGGGCTTTCGTCGACATCGGCGTGCATCAGGACGGGCTGGTCCATGTCAGTCAGCTGGCCGATCGTTTCGTGAAGGACCCGGCCGAGGTGGTGAAGGCCGGCGATGTCGTGAAGGTGAAGGTGCTGGAGGTCGACGTGAAGCGGAAGCGCATCTCGCTGACCATGCGCAAGGGAGAGGCCCCGCCCCGTGAAGCCGGCCGCCCCCGGGACAACGGGCCGCGCAACGATGGCCCCCGTCGGGGCCCGATGCCGCCGAAGCGCGAGGAGCGCGGCCAGCAGGGGTCCTTCGGAGCGGCACTGCTGGATGCCATGCGGCGGAAATAGGGGGCCGGTGACGGGCCGACGGGTGGGGCGGTTCGTCAGGCAACTGTAAGCAAGGCGCATCAGTATGGCACCGCGTGTTGCGGGGTCTGGCACTGATGCGTCTGTTGCTGCTGGAAGATGAAGATACCCTTGCCGATCTCGTCGCCGCGGGGCTCGGCCAGGCTGGATTCATTGTCGATCGTTCGGCCAGCCTCGCCGAGGCGGCGGAAATGGCCGAGCAATTCTCCTATGACGCCATGGTCTTCGACCGTGGGCTGCCGGACGGCGATGCCCTTGGCCTGTTGCGTTCCCTGCGACGGCGCCGGGACACCACACCCGTTCTCCTGCTGACCGCGCGGGAGACGGTGGAGGACAGGATCGAGGGGCTGAACACCGGCGCCGACGACTACCTGGTGAAGCCCTTCGCCCTGACCGAGCTGGTGGCGCGCCTGCGTGCCCTGCTGCGCCGGCCGGCCCAGTCGATTTCGCCTCTCCTGAGCCTTGGCAATCTGGTCTTCGATCCGGACGCGCGGGTCGCGACGGCCGACGGCAGGCCGGTGGCCCTTTCGCCCCTGGAGGCCAGTGCCTTGGAAATCCTGCTGCGCAAGCCTGAAAAGGTGATCAGGCGCGGCCAGCTCGAGCATGGGCTCTATGATGCCGGCACGATCATCGGCTCGAACTCGATCGAGGTTCTGATGCACCGTCTCAGGCGGAAGCTCGAACTGGCGGGCAGCGATTGCCTGATCGTGACCGTGCGTGGCCTTGGCTATCTGCTGCGGCCGGTGTCCTGATGCCCGTCCTGCCGAAACATCCCTCGTTGCAGCGCCGGCTGGCGCTTCGCATCGGCGCGCTCTTTCTCGTGACCATGGTCGCGGGCATCGGCTTTGCCATTTTCCGGGTCCAGGCCGTCGGACCGGCCTTCGACCGCATGAGCCTGCGTGCCCAGTTCGACGATCTGGTCGCCGGCCTGACGGCTGGATCGCCGCCCGTCATCTATACCGGCGGGGAGGCTGCACCGATCTTCGCGGTGTGGGATCCGGCAGGGCAGCTCCTGGCCCGGTCTCCCGGGGCGGACGCGGCAGGGATCTCGGTCCGGCTGCCGGCGGGCGGTGCCGGCTTTTTCCAGTACCGTTCCCCCGCCGGTGCGGATGGGGGGCATCCGGTCATGCGCGATGGTCTGGTACAGCAGCGCGAGGTCGGCGGTCGCGGGCTGCGGATCGCCGTGATCGAAGGCGTCAACCCCGACGACGAATTGCTGAGCCTGATGGCCGACGAGGCGACCGACGATCTTCTCTTCGTCGGCGTTCCCTTCACGTTGCTGGCCGGCCTTGTCGGCATGGCCACCGTACGGGGCAGTCTTGCCGTCGTGTCCGACGTGTCGCGGACGGCACGGGCGATCGGCCCCGCCGCCCCGGGATTGCGCCTTGGCCGGCCCGATATTCCCGAGGAACTGCAGCCCTTGGTCGAGGCCGTGGACGGCATGCTGGACCGCCTGGAGGCCGCGATCGAAAGCCAGCGCCGTTTCACCGCCGAGGCGGCCCATCAGTTCCGCACGCCCCTCGCCATCGCCGTCGCCCGGCTCGATCAGGCGGGTACCGGGGATCGCGCGCTGGTCGAGGGCTTGCGCGGCGATCTCGGCCGGCTGGAACGCCTGGTGCGCCAGATGC
>JAQVKV010000064.1 GCA_028694545.1 Zavarzinia sp.
ATGTCGATATAGGGCCCGAGGAACCAGGCGAAGAGCGACAGCAGGATGATCCCGAAGAGGGTCCAGAACCAGGTCGAGCGGATAATGCGGAGCAACATGGCGCCCTACTCCCGGCTGACTTTTTTCAGGATGATCTCGATACGCCGGTTGCGTTCCTTGTTGGCCGGCGTGTCGTTCGGGGCGATCGGCTTGTCCGGTCCCTTGCCGATCAGGGTGATGCGCTCGGGCGCCACCCCTTCGGCGATCAGGATCTTCTGGACGTCCTCCGCCCGGGCCCGGGAGAGGTTGTAGTTGTTGTTGAAGGGCGGCCGGCTCAGGGCGTCCGAATCCGTGTGGCCCTCGATGATGATGTCGCCTTCCTCGGCCGCGAGTGCCCGCGCCACCCGCTGCACGATCGGCAGATAGGCGGGCAGCAGTTCCGCCTTGGCCGAGGCGAACATGCCGCGCGCGTTGGCCGATTGGGACAGCATGGTGATGCGGATCGCCTGCGCCGATTCCGCGACCTGCACCAGCCCCTCGTTGATCTCGCTCTCGAGGAACTTCGCGATGATCTCCGCCCGGCTCTCGACCTCGGGCGGGGGCGGCGGTGGCGGGGGTGGCGGCGGGCGCACCGGCTCGGGGCGGACGATGGTGGTCGGCGTCACGGGTTGCAGTTCGGCCATGGCCGCCAGCGCCCTGTCCGTGTCGCTGGACAGCATGATGTTGAGGCCGAAGAAGCCGAAGCCGAGGATGAGCAGGGCGGCGGCGGCCACCACCCAGGGCGGGATCGCGCCGCGCACCGTGCTGTCCGCCGCCTGCAGCCCGCGCCAATGGGGGGCGATTTCCTTCTCGACGTCGCCGCGCTGGCGCCGGATCAGGACATAGAGGCTCTCGCGGATCTTGGCGTGTTCCGACGCCCCGCGCGGCAGCACGCGCATCTCGCCCTCGAAGCCGAGGGAGAGGCAGACATACATGAGTTCGAGGACGTCGATGAAACGCCCCGGGTCCGCCTCGCAGCGGCGCAGGATGCCGTAGAAGCGCTCGCCGCCCGTCACCTCGTTGTGGAAGATCGAGATCATGGAGCGGCGCGACCACGCCCCGTGCCCGCCCCAGGGGGTGGAGAGCACGAGATCGTCGATCGTGGCGCAAAGCGCGTAATGGGCGGCCGAAAGCGCGTCCGGCGGCAGGCCGGTCTGGCGCGCGCCGGCCTCGAACTGGCGGATCGCCTCGATGGTGCGGGCATGCAGCCCGTCGACGTCGGACTGGCGCGGCGTGCCCCGCACCCGCGTGCCGAGCGCCAGCACCGGCGCCGCCGCCGCGACGAGGGCGTTGATCCCCGTGACGACGATCTGGCGCGGCGCGTCCGGATCGGCCGGCGGCGGACCGCCGGCCATGCGCCCGGCGAGCGGTGCGGCGCCATAGCCCTGGCCCGCCGGCACGCCCTGTGCCCCCGGATAGCCCCCCGGCATGGGCCGCTGGCCCGGCACGGCCGCCCCCTGCGGCGGTGCGCCCTGCCCCGCCGGTGACGGAGACGCCGGACGGCGCCCGCCGGGCAACGGCTGGATCATGGTGCGTTCGTCGTCACCCGGTTCGGCGAAAGGATTGTCGTCGTCGACCATGATGCGGCCTCCCCCCGGATTGCCGGCTTCAGGACTTGATCGCCCAGAGTTCCATCGTCACCCCCGGGAAATCACCGGCGAGATGGAGCGCGATGCCCCCCGAGGTGGCGAGCTGGGCGAAATAGGGACTGGACCGGTCCAGCTCGAAATAGCTGGCGCCGGCGTGATAGGGCACCTCGCGCGGCGCGACCGGCAGGGGCCGGACCCCGATGCCACCGAGCTGCACGTTGACCAGTTCGCGGATCTGCTCGACCGGGCCGATCTTCACCTGGCTCGGGAAGTTCCGGCGCAGCACCTCGGGCGGCATGTCGGCCTTCACCGCAAGGCAGAAGGTCGCCGTCTTCAGCAGGCTCTTGTCGGCGATGATGCCGGCGCGCAGGCCATACTTCCGCTCCTGCAGCGGAATGGCGATCGCCGTCTGCTCGAGCACGGCCGACAGCGACTGGCGCAATTCCGCCATCAGGCCAGCGAAGGTCCGTTGCAGGTCGTCGTGGCGATAGACGGGGAAAGCGGGCGGGCGCTTGCCCGACGCGGTGAAACTGGCCAGTTCCCCCGCGAGCTGCAAGCCTTCGGCAAAGAAGCTTTCGGGATGCATGAGGTTGCCCGCGTTCAGATGGGCGAACAGCGGCTCGTAGCGGTTGACCAGTTGCAGCAGCAGGAAATCCGACAATTGCCCGACGCCGGCCCGCGTACCGGACGCGGCGGCCCGCGCCGCCAGCGCCTCGCCCCGCGTGTGCAGCAGGCCGATGATCTCGGTCACGAAGCCGACGAGCTGGGACGAGGCGGAACAGGCGAGAACGGGCGGAATGTAACGCTCGTCGAGCAGGATGCGCTTGTCGGACGCCACCTCGACGATGCGGGCAAGGCCGATGCAGGCGTAACCCGCCCGGTCGTCGGATTCGAGCAGATAGCGCAGGCGCAGGCGCCCGACCATGAGCCTTGCGATGCCGGGGGCGCCATGGATCGCGTCCGTTGCCTCGAATTCCTGGGCGGCATAGCGCGCCGGGGTCTCGGCCTTCGCGTCCAGGGTGAACTCCGGGGCGCCGGCCTGGTGCAGCGGCACGGCGAGATAGACGATCTGGTTGCGTACAGTCTCGGCCACTTCGAGGGGCGGGGGATGATCCGCGCCATCGGGCAGGGAGAAGGGCGTGCCGTCCTCGAAGACGCCGGCGGCGTCGGTCAGGGCGAAACGCCCCGTCTTCATCATGTCCCGGTTCAGGGCATAGGTCGCAAGCCCCCAGCCATGGGGACGCAAGCCCTCGACACGGCCCCGCACCAGCCGTTCGACATAGCGGTCGAACTGCTGGAAATGCTGGGTCTTGAGGAACATGCCCTCCGACCACACGACCTTGTCGTTCCACCCCATGCCCAAACTCCGCGCCCGTTTGCCGCGCCGGCGTCCCGATCCCGCGGATCAGAAGCGGCGCACCTGGTCCTCATAGGCGTCCGCGAAGGCCCGCCCGAATATCTTGTCGAAATCCTCGTCGAGGCTGCCGATGACCTCGGCGAAGATGATTTCGTAAAGCTCCCACGCCCGCGCCTTCTTGCCGCCGCCGCCGAGGGAGAAACCGCCGCCTTCCGCTTCCGCCCGCGCCCGGATGGCGGCGGGATCGAGACGTTTCATGACCGATTTCATCGCCGCCTGGATCGCCACCATGACGGCGATCTCATGGGCTTCCAGATCGCCGAAGACTTCGCGCGCCGCCGGCACCGGCCCGAGATAGCCGGGCCGTGGCGGCGACAGCATGGCCGCCGCCGCCTCCTCGCCGGTCACTGCGAATTTCAGCGGGTTGTTGTCGGCCGAGCCGATCATCGTCTGCTCGATGCGGAATTCGTTCTTCAGCCGCGCCCGGGCCTGGATCAGGCGGCGCGCGCCGTCGACCAGCACGCGGAAGATCTCGCCCGCCTGGGCCAGCGCGGCCCCCTCGTCGCCCACCGGCAGGGGCGCAAGCCCGGCGCCGGCCAGGAAGCGGGAGAAAGCCTCGCCCGCCGCGACGGGGGTGGCCGGCACCGGCTGGGTGACGGGCCTCGGCGGCGCGGACACCGGCTCGGCGAAACCATCGTCGTCACCGCCCGACCCGGGAACCGCCACGGGGCGGGCCCCCGACGGCGCCGAGGCGCCGGCAGGCGGCAGGCTGGCGGCGGACGGCGTCGGCACCAGCGGCTCCTCGTCCATCCAGTTCTCGGGCAGGACCTCGCGCCGCGCGGCCGGCGGCGTGAAATGGACGGCGCCGTGATCGGCATGATCCGACTGCGCGCCGCGCCCGCCCGGCCCCTCGAGATCGAAGGCCGCGAAGGGATCGTCGCCGCCGGCGGCTTCCGCCGAGAAATCCTCCGCCGGCTCGACCTTGCCCACGGCATAGAGGTCGTCGCGTGTCCGCCCGCCCATCTCGCCGCTCAGACTGAAGTCGGTGGAGGGCCCCGCCGGCGGGGCCGCCACGGGATGCGGATCGAGATCGAAGGCCGCGAAGGGATCGGCGGCGGCGGCCCCCGGATCATTGCGCAGCCGGTCGAAATCGTCGAAACGGCCGGCGTCGAAATCGGCCGGGGGTGGCGCCAGGGGAAAATCATCGTCCGGCGGCAGGGCCGCGGGGGCGTCCGACTCGATCTGGGCAACCAGCACGTGATCGCCGAGGATCACGGAATCGCCGTTCTGCAACAGGACCGGCACCTGCGGGTCGAGACGGGCCGGATGGTCGTTCAGGAAGGTGCCGTTGGTCGAAAGGTCGAACAGCAGCCAGCCGGCGGGGTCCGGGCGGATCTCGCAATGGCGGCGCGAGAGCTTCTGCCCGGTGTCCGGCAGCACGAGGTCATTCGCCTGGCCACGCCCGATGGAAGCGCCGGCCGGCGGCACCACATAGCGCGGCGGCAGGCCGTCGGGCGGCGGCCCCGAAAAGGTGAGGACGAGCGCCATGATCCCTTCCGCCTCAGCCGCCGATAATGACGGTGGGCGCGCCGGACACGATGCTGCCGCCATGGGCGGTCATGTCGCCGATGCGCGCGGCCGGCAGGCTGTTGACCAGCACGGTCATGCTGCCCTTCACGATGACGTCCGGCGGGCCGACGCAGAGACACATGTCGGTCACCCGCGCCTGGGGCATCGCGACGGTGATCACGGTGACCGCGCAGGGCGGCAGGATCGGCCCGCCGACATGGGGGATCGGCGGCGTGCCGGGCGTGACCATGGGGCAGACATGCATGTCGGTGACACGGGCGGCGGGCATCATGGTGAAGCTTCCTCTCCCTTTGGTTCGCGTTTCCGGCCCGACCCGCCCGAGGCGATGTCGAGGCCGATCTCGAGATAATTGCGGAAGCGCTCTTCCGCGTGTTCGGGAGCCGTTCGCGTCGCGGCGAGGCGTAGCGCGTTGATCACCATGGCGCCCACCAGGTGGCCGGGCGGCGGTACAGCCTGCTGGCCGGCGGGCGCCAGACTGTCGCCGGCGAAGAAGACCGCCATGGCGACAAGGCCACCGGCCGTGTCCATCCCCGCCTGATTGGCGATGGCATAGGCGGCGCGGCGCGCATCGTCGCTCGGCTTCCGCACCCAGGCCTCGCTCGCCTCGATCAGCCGGCTCTCAGGCCCCGGAGCCGGCTCGGGCAGCGTATCACGGACACAGGTGGCGGCCCACCACACGGCTTCGCGGCGCGGCAGGGCGTGGGCCAGCAACTCGATCGCCGGCGCCGTCCCCGTCCCTTTCAACAGGGTGCGCAAGGCCCCGTCGGCGGCCGGAGCCCCCTTCAGCGCCTCGAACACGGTCGCGGACGGCTGATAACGCCGCGCGACATCGGCGCTGCGCATGGCCGCGATCTTCGCCAGTGTCGCTTCGCTCGCCACCGCCCCGGTCATCGCTGTTCCCCGCATCCCTCTCTCGCGCCTAGTTTATCAGGACGACGCCGCCCTTGATGATATGAACACCATCGGCCTGCGCCTGGATCAACGGTGCCTTGGTCTGGACCATGGCGTCGCCTTCGATCTTGATCATCGGTCCCTTGATGGTGACGCCCGACGGATCGATCTTCACGCTCGAGCCCATGACCTTCATCTCGATCGACTGCATGGCCTCGGTCTCCTGCTTGCCGAGGTCGAGCTTGGTCGTCATGTTGCCCATGCCGAGCTTGATGGACATGTTGCCCATCTTGATCTCGGTATCGTGGTTGCCCATCGATATCTCGGTCGACTGATTGCCCTTCGAGACCTTGACCGTACGGTTGCCCTGCTCGACCTCGAGCGACTGGTTGTTGCCGACGGTCATGATCTGGTCATGGTCGACGTCGATCGTCTCGTCGTTCTCGACCTTGCGCTCCATATCCTTCTGGGCATGGAAATAGACCTTCTCGCTACCCGTCTTGTCGTCAAAGGTCAGTTCGTTGAAATCGGCGGCGCCACCACCCTTGGACGAACGGCTGCGGATGCCGGTCTTGGTTTTTTCGCCCGGCAGGCTGTAGGGCGGCGGATTTTCGCCGTTATAGACGCTGCCGGTGATCAGCGGCCGGTCGGGGTTTCCCTCGACGAAGCTGACCACCACCTCGTCACCGATGCGCGGCGTGTAGACGGTGCCCCAGCCCGCCCCCGCCCAGGGCTGCGCCACGCGCACCCAGCACGAGGTGGAACCCTTGCGATCGCCATAGCGATCCCAATGGAACTGGACGAGCACGCGCCCCATCTCGTCGGTGTGGATCTCCTCGCCCGAGGGACCGACGACGACCGCCGTCTGCACGCCCGAGATGATCGGCCGCGCCGTCACCCGCGCCGGGCGGAAGGGCACGGCCTTCGAGAAGGCGGTGAATTTGTTGCTGTAGGTCGAGCCGGGGCCGCCGACACTGCCGAACAGGCTGTGATCCTGGCCGAGATGCTCGATCTCGCCGATCACCCATTTGCGCCCCGTGGCCCCCGCCATGTCACCGTCGACCGTGAAGGCGCCGCCGGCATAGAGATCATCCGCGCTGCCGGCCCCGCTGGCGCCGGCCTGCGCCGCTTCCGACTGCTCCATGCGCAGCTTGGTCAGGGCTTCGCCGTCGCCCTTCTGCGGATAGAGGCCGGGGAAATCGAAGATTTCGTAGACCGGGCTCGCCGGCAGCTTGGCGACGGTCGAAGCCGTGGTCTTCAGCGATTGCGAGGGCGTCTCGTAATTGTAATCGGTCTGGGCCCAGGCGGTCGGCGCGTAGACGGCGCTGGTCGCGAAGCTCTGCAGGCTCAGGAATTCGCGGGCGGCGCCGGTCAGCTTCTTGTCCGGATCGGCGACATCGTCGAAAGCGTCGTTGCTGTCACCGACGACGAGGGTGTGGCTGCCCGCGGCATGGGTGAAATGATAATGCGCGCCCACTTCCTCCATCAGGCGGCAGGCGAAATCGAAATCGCTTTCCCGGTACTGGACGCAATAGTCGAGCGGCTTGCTCGCCATCGTGCCGCGCAGGCCGGAAAGGTCGTAGTCCGAGAAACCGGCGTCGTCGAACAGGGTCTCCAGGATCTGCTTCACGCTCTTCTGCTGGAAGATCCGGCAGTCCGAGGTCAGCTTCAGGAACCAGAACCAGGGCACCACCTCGATCAGATAGCGCCGGAACTGGCGGTCAGCCATCATCCCGGGCGACACGCTCTTCACCCGGCCGTGAATATGGCGTCCCGCCATCATCGTGCTCTCGAGACCGAAAGGCTTGCCAAGCAGGTCGGCCGGATCGAGGTCGATATTCTTCGAGACCGCCTCGATACGGAACGAGAAGGGCTTCGACACCGACTCGTGGCCGGTGAAACCGATGGCGATCAGCGTATCCTTGCCAAGCGGCGTGGACAGCTTGAACGGGCGGCCCGCCTCCTTGGCGGCGTCACGTGCGCTCGACATGGCCCTTCCCCCCGGCCCCTGGACGTCAGCCCCGGAAGTCCGCGACGATCTCGACCCGGCGGTGCCAGGGCGAAGTCGGCGACAGGCCGGGCAGCAGACCGGTCTCGCCATGCCCCTCGGCGGCGACCATGGCGGCAGGAACGCCCCGCACTTCGATCAGGTAGCGGCGCGCCGATTCCGCGCGGGCCTGGGACAGCGCCATATTGGTCTCGGCCGAGCCGCTGGCATCGGTGAAGCCCTTGATGACGAATTTGGCGCCGGCGCTGGCGGGGTCGTTCATGACCACCGCGACCTTGTCGAGGACGCTGCGCGCCTGTGCCGTCAGGTCGGCGGAATTCAGCGCGAACTGAAGGGTGAACACCCCTTCCTTCACGGTCGGGGCCGGTGTGGTCGGCGCGGGGCGCGTGGGGCGCGGCGTCACCGGAACACCGGGCGCCGGCTCGCCCACGGCGACACCGGCACTGCCCGAGGCGCCCTCGTCGTCGAGCGCGCCATCATCGAGGCCGAGGCCGCGCACGCCGATCCCGCCACCGACACCGGCCCCCGCATCGCCCAGGCATTCCGGCGGCAGGGCCCGGCCGATCGCCTCGTAGACCTGACACTGCGACGGCAAAATTGTTGCATTCAAAAAATCTTATCATGGAGACACTTTTGGAGGAATGTCGTCGGGAGATTGCAGTGTTTTCAGCAAGCCTTACGCAAAAATGTTTTTTGATGTG
>JAQVKV010000065.1 GCA_028694545.1 Zavarzinia sp.
GTGCCGCTCTATCAGTCGGGCGCCGAATACGCCACGGTGCGCCAGAATCAGCAGACCGCCAGTCAGCGCCTGTCGCAGGTGACCGAAGCCCAGCGTGGCGTGATCGAGGCCGCGTCCAACGCCTATGAGCAATATCAGGCCGCGCGCGAAGTGATCGTGGCACAGCAGCAGGCCGTGGCCGCCAATACGCTGGCGCTCGAAGGCGTGCGTCAGGAAGCGGCGGTCGGCTCGCGCACCGTGCTCGACGTGCTCGACGCCGAGCGCGAGTTGCTGAATTCGCGTGTCACCCTGATCAGGGCCCAGGGGACCGAATATGCCGCCGCCTTCCAGCTGCTGTCGGCTGTTGGCCGGCTCAGTGCCGAGAACCTGAGCATCTCGGGTGATCACTACGATCCCTCGGTGCATTACGACGCGACCCGTCGGCGCTGGATCGGCCTCGACTGAGGCCTGGCCTGCGGGTGTGCGACGGCTTTCGCGACACCCGGCCTTCCCATTGCCCCGCGCGTAACGTAGTTTGGACGGCCGAAGGCGGCCTAGAGCGCCGCGCGACGGTTTCTGTGCGCCGCCCTGGCGCGGGGACGAGGCATGAGCGACGAGTTGAAACGGGACAATGCCGGCGGTGCAAGCGCGGGCGACCCGTCGATGGAAGATATCCTGGCGTCGATCCGCCGCATCATCGCGGAGGATGGTGAGGCGCGCGAGGCGGAGGCCCCGGCGGCCGATTCCGTACTCGATTTGACGGAAATGGTGGCGGACGACGGCAGCGTCGTCTCCCTGTCGCCGCGCGGCGACGTCCCGCCCGAGACCACGGCGCCGGAGGAGGCCATGACCGCCGAGGAGCTTCCCGTGGTCGAAGTGCCCGAGTCCGAGGCGCCGCAAGTTCCGCCGCCGATGGCGCCCGATCCTTCGCCGCTGGAGAATTTCGCCGGGGAAGAGGCGACCGCCGCCCCGGTCGTATCCCGAGAGGACCCCGCAATGTCGAGTGATGTTCCGCCGATGGAATCCCTGGTTTCGGGTTCGGTGGCCAATCAGGCGCGCAATGCCTTCGCGCAGCTTGCCGACGCCGCAAGGCCGCCTGTACAGCCGCGGGAAGTATCGGGCGAGGGCCGTACGGTGGAGCAGTTGGCCGAGGACCTATTGCGTCCCATGCTGAAGGCCTGGCTCGACGCCAACCTGCCGACGCTCGTCGAACGCGCGGTGGCGCAGGAACTGGCGCGCATCACGGGTCGCGACCCCAAGTAACTTCGGGGGCCCGTTCCGGCTCCCCTGCCTTCCAGACCGGCCAGCCGACGCGTTCCGCGCGATGGCCGGATGCTTTTGAGATTCGATCATGCTCGAAAAGACTTACGATCCCGCCGAAATCGAACCCCGGCTCTATGAGTCCTGGGAGGAATCCGGCGCCTTCAAGGCCGGCCGCAACAAGGATGGCGAACCCTTCACCATCGTGATTCCGCCGCCGAACGTCACCGGCAGCCTGCACATGGGCCATGCCCTGAACAACACGCTTCAGGATATTCTTTGCCGCTTCGAGCGCATGCGCGGTCGCGACGTGCTGTGGCAGCCGGGCACGGACCACGCGGGCATCGCGACCCAGATGGTGGTCGAGCGGCAATTGGCGCAATCGGGCCAAAATACCGGCCGGCGCGAGCTGGGGCGCGAGGAATTCGTGCGCCGGGTCTGGGCCTGGAAGGAAGTCTCGGGCGGCACCATCACGCGCCAGCTCCGCCGTCTCGGTGCTTCCTGCGACTGGAGCCGCGAGCGTTTCACCATGGACGAGGGCCTGTCGGCCGCCGTGCGCCGGGTCTTCGTCACGCTCTATCGGCAGGGCCTGCTCTACAAGGACAAGCGCCTCGTCAACTGGGACCCGCATTTCCTGACCGCGATCTCGGACCTCGAGGTCGAGAGCCGGGAAGTGAAAGGCCAGATGTGGCACATCCGCTACCCGGTCGAGGGTGGAGACGAGTCGATCGTGGTCGCCACCACGCGGCCCGAGACCATGCTGGGCGATACCGGCGTCGCCGTCCATCCGGACGACGAGCGTTACACCCATCTGGTCGGCAAGCATGTGATCCTGCCGCTGACTGGTCGCCGCATTCCGATCGTCGCCGACAGCTATTCCGATCCCGAGAAGGGCACGGGCGCGGTGAAGATCACCCCGGCGCATGACTTCAACGATTTCGAGGTCGGCAAGCGCAACAATCTCGAACAGATCTCGGTCCTCGACATCCACGCAAGGATCATCGACGCCGATTTCATTCCGAAGGCCTATCGCGGCCTCGACCGCTTCGAGGCGCGCAAGCGCATCGTCGAGGACCTGGAGGCCCAGGGCTTCCTGGTCGAGGTCAAGGACCACGTGCTGATGCAGCCCTTCGGTGACCGTTCCGGCGTTGTCATCGAACCCATGCTGACCGACCAGTGGTATGTCGATGCGATCACTCTGGCGAAGCCGGCGATCGAGGCGGTCCGCAAGGGCGACACGGTCTTCGTGCCGAAGAACTGGGACAAAACCTATTTCGAGTGGATGAACAACATCCAGCCCTGGTGCGTCTCGCGCCAGCTCTGGTGGGGCCATCAGATCCCGGCGTGGTACGGGCCGGACGGTCATGTCTTCGTCGAGGAGACGGAAGAGGAAGCCAGCACCGCCGCCGCCGCCCACTACGGCGCCGAGACCGCGCTGACCCGGGACGAGGACGTGCTCGACACCTGGTTCTCCTCGGCGCTGTGGCCGTTCTCGACGCTCGGCTGGCCGGAACAGACCGAGACGCTGAAGCGCCATTACAAGACCGACGTGCTGGTGACCGGCTTCGACATCATCTTCTTCTGGGTCGCCCGGATGATGATGATGGGGCTGCATTTCATGGACGAAGTGCCGTTCCACACGGTTTACATCCACGCCCTCGTCCGCGACGAGAAGGGGCAGAAGATGTCGAAGTCGAAGGGGAACGTCATCGATCCCCTCGACCTGATCGAGAAATTCGGCGCCGACGCCCTGCGCTTCACCCTGGCCGCCATGGCGGCGCAGGGCCGCGATATCAAGCTGTCGACCCAGCGCGTCGAGGGCTATCGCAACTTCGCGACCAAGCTCTGGAATGCCGCGCGTTTCGCCGAGATGAACGAATGCCGCGTGCCGCCGGACTTCGCGCCGGCCTCGGCCACGCATACGATCAATCGCTGGATCCTGGGCGAGGCGGAGCGGGTGACCGCCGCCACGGTCGAGGCGCTGGAAGCCTATCGCTTCAACGAGGCGGCGGGCGGCGTCTACCAGTTCGTCTGGGGGACCTTCTGCGACTGGTATCTCGAGCTGATCAAGCCGCTGCTGAACGGCGAGGACGAGACCCTGAAGGCCGAGACGCGGGCCACCACGGCCCATGTCCTCGACCGTATCCTCGTCCTGCTGCACCCCTTCATGCCCTTCATCACCGAAGAGCTGTGGCACAAGATGGCGGAAGGGGCGGGCATCGCCCGTGCCAGCGATCTGGTGCTGGCGCCCTGGCCCGTCGTCGATGCCGCGCTGGCGGACGCGGACGCGGACGCCGAGGTGCGTTGGGTGATCGACCTCGTCACAGAGGTACGCGCCCTGCGGGCCGAGGCCAATGTGCCGGCCGGCGCGAAGCTCGACCTCGTGCTGGTCGGCGCGGATGCGACCGTGCGTGATCGGGCCGAGCGCCATCAGGACCTGATCGGGCGCCTGGCCCGCCTCGCCGGTATCGGTTTCGCCGACACGGCGCCCAAGGGTTCGGTGCAGATCGTCGTCGCCGGGACCACGGCGGCGCTCGCCCTTGGCGACGTCATCGATCTCACGGCCGAGCGCAAGCGCCTCGAGAAGGAAATCGCCAAGGCGGATCAGGAATTGGCCAAGATCGACGGCAAGCTGGCCAATCCGGCCTTCGTCGCCAAGGCCCCGCCCGAGGTGATCGAGGAACAGCAGGAACGGCGCGAGGCGACGGCCAAGGCCCGCGCCAAGCTGTCCGACGCGCTGGCCCGGCTCGTCGCCAGCCTCTGATCCAGCAATCCCGGTCCGCCGGCAGCGTGGCCGGGATTTGCCGCCCTGGTAACGGTTCGTAAAGCGATTTCACGGATGATTCCGTGTTCGTCGCGGATCGGGTTCGGGGGTCGTGCATGTCCTACAACGTCGAGAATGGCGCTTCGGGCTATCGGTCGACCGGATCCAGGGCGCTGTTGCTCGGCGCGTTGTGCCTTGCGCTGGCGATTGTCTCGGTCGCACTCCTGCATCGCTTTCTGATGTTGATGGAGGATCCGGCGCAGGCCGAGATCCGGCACGGTATAGAATCCTGGAAGCGGGTCGAGGCCGGCCTGCTGCTCTGCCTTGCCCTCGCCCTGGTTCATTACCTGTTGGGGGTGCGCGCGAATATGGCGCCGCTCGGGGTCAGCGATTCCGTCTGGCCGCCCATGCTCGTTCTCATCCTGGCGCTGGTGCCCGGGCTCAATATGGCGCTCGTCGCCCTCATGCTGCGCGAGACGTGGCAGGCCAGCGATCCTTCGCGCGCCCAATCCCTGTTCGTGAACTGGCGGCAATCCTCCGGTGGCGGCCTTGCCTTCCTGTGGCTGTTCCTGATGCTGCTGTCGCTGCCCCTGTCGCTCGGGCCGTGGCTGCTGCTCGGCTTCGAGAACGTGGTGGCGGAACGGCCGGCCGGCCTGTTCGGCGCCGTGCCGCTCTCGCTGCTCGGGGCGCTGCTGTCGATGGGGGCTGCGCCGGTGCTGGCCGTGCTCGCCTTCCGGCTTACCCGTCGTCAGGACCTGCGCGCCATGCGCCCCGACGTCGGCGCGCTGCCGGCCTGGGGGCGCTGAACCCCCGGACCGGGCACCACCCCTTACCAGGGCTTGGGCGTGGGGACGGGGCAGGGCCCCTCGGCGTCGATCGTGCCGAAATCAGCCGGCCCGACGATTTCCAGATATTCCATGTCCGGCGAATAGTCATAAAGGTAGTGGGTGATGCCGGGGCGCTGATGCACGCAGTCGCCCGCCTCGACCAGCGTGTCCTTGTCTTCGTACATGAAGCGGGCCCAACCCTTCAGCATGATCACGATATGGAAATCGGCCTTGTGCCGGTGCCAGCCCGTGCCCGCTTCCGGCGCCTCGTTGGCTTTCACCAGATGGGCGATGACCTTGCCGCCCGTCGCCTCGGCGATGCCGAGATCGCGATACAGGAAGAAATCGCGCAGGCCGCCCGAAACATAGGGGGTATCACCGGCCTTGATATGGGAGAAAGTCGTGGCGCTGTCAGTTGTCATGGAAGCACTCCTTCACCGGCAAGGGTCATCGACCGGTGATCAGTGTCCATGAATCTGCCGCGGTGCGGCAAGATGGATTCCGCGCCGCAATATCGTCCGGTATCAACCGGCGATGCAGCGATCCATGGCCTGGACCGCCGTCACGATCCCGGCTTGGGCGAGACAGCGGGCCATGGCGGTGTCCTCGCAGACGAAGCGGATGGGAGCGCTGCCGGTGATCGCATAAGCCCAGCCGGTTGAGCCCCGGGAGTTGCGGCACAGGGCGCGCCAGCCGTCGTTGTCGTTGGCCTTCCAGGTCACGCGATAGCGCCAGAGATCGTGCAGGAAGGGGTCGGCGCTTGCACCGACGATGGCGTAGGTAAAGGAGCCGTCCCGGAAAGTAGTGCCGATCAGGTCCGCCGCCGCCAGCTTGCGGCCGTCGCCGGCCTCCCCGGTCAGACGGGAATCCTCGACCGCCACCGTCTGAAGCATGTCGGCCCGCGCCGGCATCGCGGCCAGCGCGGCGAACAGCACAGGCGCCGCCAGGCCCCATAGACCAGCGAAGACGCTGGTGCCCGCGAGTATCCAGTTAGTCGTGAAACGGCCGTTCTTCGTCATCGTGCCCTTAGCATATGCAGCAATGAGAGCATTTCTGTGACGATGATCACAAGCCTGGATCACGGTTCGGGGCGCAAGACGCGCGTGGCCCGGGCCGCGGCACGCACCGCGTCCTCCCGGGTCGGGATCTCGACGTAGGCGCCAGCCGCCCACAACGGCGCGAGGTCGTCCCAATGGGGCGAATAGGGATTGCCGGACTGGCCCGTGGCGATGACGAAGCGCGAGCGGTCGAGATCGGCAAGGTCGTAGACGGCGCGGAAACCCGCCGCATGGACGTCGGCATAGGGCGCCGCCTTGTTGCCGAAGCGCATGGCGCCGCGCAGCAGCGTGTCCTCCCCACCGCCGACCGGCGGACGGATCGCGATCATGTCACCGACCACGGGCAGGAAACGCAGGATCGGGTGGCGCATGTCGGCGTAATGGGCCTTGTCCCAGCGCCAGCCGGCCATGTCCGCCCCCTGCGCCGCCCGGAGCTCGGCCAGCGCATCGGTCAGGGCGGCCTGGACCTGACCTTCGCAGGTTTCCGTGTCCGCCGTCGCCGGATCGTCGCACCACTGCGTCTCGCCGCCGACGACGGCCCGCAGCTGCACGGGGCGCAGCCCGGCCCAGCCCGCGAAGTCGGGGCCAAGCCGGCTCTCGAACAGGCGGCGGTTGAGGGCGCGGGCCCAGGCCATGGCGATCAGGGGGGCCGGCTTGTCACCGTCCATGTGCCGGTTCCAGTCGCGCAGAAGGGCGAGGGCTTTGGCCGTCTCGCCGTCCGCCGGGCCGTGGGCGGCAATCAGCAGGGGCAGGAATTCGATGGAGAAGGGGGAGAGCACGTCGGCCTGGCCGGCCGCGGCGTCGTCCAGCGTATAGCCCGTCGGATGCGCCGCCAACAGTTCCGCCATCCGTTCGGCGCGATAGGGCACGTCGTAATCCTTGCCGATGAGGAAGGGGTAGTCGGGGCCGGTGACCGCGTTGTTGGCGTTCAGTACCACGCCGCTGCCCGGCCGGCGCACCTGGGGCAGGGCCTCGAAGGGGACATAGCCGATCCAGTCTCCGGCGCCGGACGCGCCATCCGCCGGCAGCCGACCGTCGCCGCCCCGGCGCAGGGGCAGGCGCCCGGCGGCGACGAGGCCGATGGTGCCCTTGGTGTCCGCATAGGTGAGGTTCTGCTGTGGCGTGTGGAAGCGGCGCGCGGCCGCCAGGAACTGGTCGGCGTCGCTCGCATCCATGAAGTCGCGCAGGGCTTCTGGCGTCTCGTCGCCGGACTGCAGGGCGGCATGGGCGAGGGCGACCACCGTACCCTCGGGCCGGGGCAGGTCGCCCGCGCCGAGATCGGAAACCACGGGACCGTGGCGACTTTCGCGGATGGTTACGGTGGCCGGATCGCCGAAGCGGACGTCGATCGTCTCCTCGCGCGTGGTAAAAGGCTCGCTGCCGCCGCCGGGCACGCGGTAGTGATCGGGCCGGTCGGGATCGAGGGTTTCGATGAAGAGGTCGGCGGCATCGCCCGAGGTGGTGGTCATGCCCCAGGCGACACGGCCATTGTGCCCGAGGATCGGCATGGGAATGCCGGGGATCGTCGCCCCGACGAGGGAAAGGTCCGGCGCCGAAAGATGCACGAGATACCAGAGCCCGGGCGCCATCAGGCCGAGGTGAGGATCATTGGCCAGGATGGGCTTGCCGGTCGCGGTGCGACTGCCGTCCAGCGCCCAGGCGTTGGACGCGCCGGGGCCGATCATGTCCATGCCGGGGGCGAGCAGGGCCAGCGTTGTGCGGATCGGATCGTTCGGCGCCAGGGACGCGAAGGGATCGAGCCGGCTGGCGCCGTCCATGGCCGGACCGCCGCCGGTCGGCGGGGTCAGAAAATCCAGGGTCTCGCCATCGAGCCGGGCCGAGAGGCGGGCGCGCAGGGCTTCGAGCTGCCAGTTGGAGCCGAGCATCAGGCCGAGCAACCGGCCGAGCACGAGACTGTCCGCCGGGCGCCAGGGTTCGGGCTCGATCATCAGCAGGGTGAACTCTGGGGGCAGGGGGCGGTCGCGATGAGCGATCCAGGAATTCACGCCGGCGGCATAGGAATCAAGCACGGCTTTCAGTTCGGGGCTTGCCTTCGCATAGGCCTCGTCCGCCAGCCGGCCGATGCCGAGCGTGCGACTGTAGATATCGGCGGTCAAGGCCTGGCCGCCCGCTACCGCCGCGAGCTGGCCCCGGCCGAAGCGGCGGAACAATTCCATCTGGAACAGGCGATCCTCGGCGTGCAGCCGGCCCAGGGCAAAGAAGCCGTCCGCTC
>JAQVKV010000066.1 GCA_028694545.1 Zavarzinia sp.
ATCATCACCGAGGAAGAAGGCGATCTCGCCTTCCACCTTGGGCTGACTGACCCGCGAGACCGGAATGGTCTCGCCGTCGGCGAAGGCCATGTCGGCGAACAGCATGCCGTAGTCGGGCTGGTCGAGGCCGAGCAGGTTCTGCACGGCCTTCGACGTCGCGCCGATCTTGCGACCGACGAGATGCCGGCCGTTCTCGATCCAGTGGCGGGTGTTCGCTTCCTGGATGGCGTAGGCGGTGGCGGCGTCCGGCGTTTCGAGCCGGTCACGCAGGGGGGCGATGGGGGTGCCGGTCTCGACCGCCGTGCGCAGCAGGGCGGCGGCCTGATCGACCGAGAGCATTGTCGATGTCACCTCGATCCCCCTCAGAGCTTGACGCAGACGTTCGAGAGTTCGGTGTAGAACTCCAGGCTATGCACCCCGCCTTCCCGGCCGATGCCGGAACGCTTGGAGCCGCCGAAGGGCGTGCGCAGATCGCGCAGGAACCAGGAGTTGACCCAGACGAGGCCGGTCTCCATCCGCGCGGCGACACGATTGGCCCGGCTCGAATTCTCGGTCCAGATCGCGCAGGCGAGGCCGTATTCCGTATCGTTCGCGCGGGCGATCACCTCCTCTTCGTCGTCGAAGGGCGAGATGTGGCAGCAGGGCCCGAAGATTTCCTCGCGCATGATCGGGCTGTCGTCGCCGAGCCCGGTCCAGATCGTCGGCTCGACCCAGGCGCCTTCGGCCAGGGCCGCGGGCACCATGGGAATGCCGCCGCCGGTGACGATGGTGGCGCCCAGGGCCTGGGCTTTCTCGTAGTAGGACAGGACCTTGGCCTGATGCTCGCGCGAGACCAGCGGGCCCATGTTGGCCCCGGGCTCGTCGGGCGTACCGATCACCAGGGCTTCGGCCCCGGTCTTCAGGCGCGCGACGAATTCGTCGAACACCGGGCGCTCGACATAGACACGTTCGGTGCCGAGGCAGACCTGGCCGCAATTGGCGAAGGCCGAGCGCATGGTGCCCTCGATCGCCTTGTCGAGATCGGCGTCGGCGAAGACGATCGCCGGGTTCTTGCCGCCGAGTTCGAGCGAGACCGGCCGGATGAAGCCCGCCCCCGCCTTCATGATGGCGGCACCCGTGCGGGTTTCGCCCGTGAAGGTAACGGCGTTGACGTCCGGATTGCTGGTCAGGAATTCGCCGGCGCTGTCGGGACCGAAGCCATGCACGACGTTGTAGACGCCGGGCGGCACCCCGGCCTCGTTCATGACCTCGCCGAGCAGGGCGGCGGTGGACGGCGTCTCTTCCGACGGCTTGACGACGACCGTGTTGCCGCAGGCGAGCGCCGGCCCGACTTTCCACGTCATGAGGAGAAGCGGAAGGTTCCACGGGCAGATGACACCGATGACCCCCTTCGGCCGGCGCAGGGCGTAGTTCACTGCCCCGGCACCGTCCGGGGTGTCGAGCACGAAGCTCTCCGTCGGGACGTTCTTGACGAGATCGGCAAAGATCTTGAAGTTCGCGGCCCCGCGCGGAATGTCGATATGGCTGGCAAGGCTCTTCGGCTTGCCGGTGTCACGACATTCCGCCTCGAGGAACTCGTCGAAGCGCCTGGTTATGCCGTCGGCGACCTTGTGCAGGATCGCACCGCGTTCGGCCACCGTCATCTTGCCCCAGGGGCCACGCAGCGCGCGCCGCGCCGCCGCCACCGCGGCGTCGACCTCGGTCTTGCCGGCCTCCGCCACCTGGGCGAAGACCTCGTTGTTGCAAGGGTTGCGCTTGTCGAACCAGCCCTTGCCCTCGCGATAGGTACCGTCGATGAAATTCAGAATCTTTGCCATGCTCATCATGCCACCCGATCAGGTCACGACCGTCATGAAGCGATCGTTCAGCGCGCGTTCGTAATAGAAGATCGCCTTGCCCACTTCGTCCGTACTCCAGGTACGCACCGGATGATCGGGATAGAAGGTGTAACCACCGGCGAAGACTTCGTTGCGGTTGCCCGACGGATCGAAGAAATAGATGGTCTGGCCACGGGTGATGCCGTGCCGGGTCGGGCCAATGTCGACCGACATGTTGTAACGACTCATGATGTCCGCCGCGTGCCCCACGTCGTGCCAGCTCTCCAGATAGAAGGAGACGTGGTGCAACTTGCCCTTGCTGTCGTGACGGACCAGCGCGAGGTCATGGGCCTTCATGCCGCAGGACAGGAAGGTGGCGATCACGGTCCCGTCGGGTGTCACCACCTGTTCGGTAACGGCGAAGCCGAGAAGATCCATGAACAGCGCCTTGGCGCCGTCGATGTCGTCACCATAGAGCAGGCAATGGTCGAAGCGCAGGGCGCGCATGCCGCGCGGCTCGGCGTGCCAGAGTTCGGGATTGTTCACCATCGGTCCGGTCGGGTGCAGACCGATCGAGGCGAAAAGCTCGAAGCGGTGCCCCGTCGGCGCAATGAAGGAAAGCCGGCGGCCGACCGAGGGCATGCCGCCGGCCGAGATCTCCTCGACCGCAACACCGCCGTCGAGCAGCTTTTCGTGCAATTCGTCGAGCATGCCCTCGTTCATCACCTTGAAGGACATGAAGTCCATGCCCGGTTCGTCCGCTTCGCGGAGGATAAGCGAGTGGTGATCGAATTCGTCGTAGGCCTTGAGATAGACCCGACCATCGTCGCCCGTCATCACCACATCGAGACCGATGCGGTCACGGTAGTGTTCGAGCGCAGCCTTCATATCCAGCACGCGCACCTGGACATAGCCAGGGCGCAGGACGCCTGAAATCGCCATTGATTACCTCCCTTTTTGCCCGCTCGGGCATTCTGTTTGCAGGCTCTGCCGGTCCGACACGGTCGCCAGCCGGAGCCTCAGATCGGATTGCGGATAGACCCGGCAGGCGAGCGCGAAACCCTGTTCCGAATGCTCCGCCGGGACGTGCCGGCGGCTCATCGGCCCGGCGCGGAACTGGCCTTCGGTGATTTTCACCAGGCACAGGCCGCACCCCCCGTTGCGGCACCCGACCGGAATCGCGCGCCGCCCCTGCCGTTCCATCGCCTGGAGCACCCCCTCGCCCTCGGGACAGCGGAACTGCGTGCCGCAATCCTCCATCTCGATCGTGTGCGGCTCCACCATCGGTCACATCCGTTGCGACAGGGGACTGCGCTGCGGCGCCTTGTCATCCGCCTTCGTGAGGAAGCTTTCCGTATGGATGTCCCGGTCGAACAGGCGGCCCTTCATCAGCGCGCGGATGCCGGCGTCGATCATCGGCGGCGGGCCGCACAGATAGGCCTTGTGGCCCCGGAATACGCCGTCGAAGTGACGCACCACCGCCTCATGCACGAAGCCCGTCTCGCCGGTCCAGCCGTCCTCCGGCTGCGGATCGGACAGCACGGGGACATAGGTGAAATTGCCGTGCTTCTCGGCCAGCATGCGGAACAGGTCATCGTAGTAGAGGTCCTGCCGCTGCCGGACACCGTGGAACAGGGTGATCTGTTGCGTGACTCCCTTGGCGAGAAGATCCTCGATCATCGACTTGGGGCTGGACAGGCCCGAACCGCCGGCGATGAAGATCATCGGCAGGCTCGAGGATTCCCGAACGTAGAAACGTCCGTAAGGTCCGGAGACCCGCAGCTTGTCGCCCGCCTTGAGGCTCTGATGTAGATAGGTCGTCGCCTGCCCGCCGGGAACGAGCCGGATATGCAATTCCAGCAGCCGGCTGCCGGGCGGATTGGCCAGGGAGAAGGCACGTTCCCCCTGAACACCCGGGACCTGGAGCTGGACATATTGTCCGGCCTGGAACGGGAATTCGACGCCCCCCATGTCGAGCCAGATACCCTTGATGTCCCGCGCCAGAGTACGGATGTCCACGACCTCGGCCTCGACGTCGAGGACCGGGTAGTTCATGGCATCGGGGTCGACGTCGATATCCGCCTCGATGGTGACATCGGACATCGGCCGGGCGCAGCAGGCCAGCGCCCGCCCCTCGTCCCGCTCGAAATCCATGAGCGCGAAGGGCGAGGCTTCCCCAAGATCGACTTCCCCTTCGAGAACCGTGATCTTGCAGGTGCTGCACAGACCGTGGTTGCACTGGTAGGGCAGATAGATGCCGCTGCGCAGGCAGGCATCCAGGATCGTCTGCCCGGCGGCCACCTTGACGGTCTGCCCGAGGGGTTCGACCAGAACGCTGAAGGTCTCGTCCGACATGGTGCCGCGCCCTGTCAGCAGGTCGGGATGCCGTCGATACCCTGCAGCCCTGGCGTCCAGAACCGCAGCACCGACTTGTGCCCGATGTTGTTCTCCGCGAGGCTCGCGTCCATGTTCGGCTTGAACGGGCGCGAATCCAGCATCCACGTCACCTTGCTCCAGTCGATCTTCGACCAGTCGGGGTGCGCGCCGTAGCAACCCGGCAGCACCGTCTCGAGCGCGGCCCGGAACGGCATCGACGGCGGCATCGGCAGCGCGATCGGCGCGCAGAACATCAGATGTTCTTCCCAGTGCCAGTAGACGATCTGGTTGCCGTGGAAATTCTCCACACGGTCGCGCGCCTTGAATTCATAGCGGCTGATCGCTGATACAGTCATGATTCCTCCCTGTTCCCGGAGGACGGGCACGCGCGCATGCCCGTCCTATTCCCGCTTCGTTCAGACGGGGTTCGCCGCCTTCTGTGCCTGCCATTCGTCCCAGAGCTTCTGGTCGGGCGAGCCCTCGTAGTCGAAATTGTCGACGCCGAAGTTGAGGTGGTACCAGTCGAGGACGTCCTTCACCTCGGCGCCGCCGCAATTGCCCATGTAGATCTGGTGCACGGGCAGCCAGGACTGCACGTATTTCTCCGGCTCGTAGCAGAAGATGTCCTTGCAACCGTCCGAGCAGAAGTGATAGCGCTCGCCCTTGTATTCGGCCGACCGGAAGCAGATCGTGGTGGGATCGTCCGGCTCGGTGAAGCCCATCGGGATCTGGCAGGTCGTGCAGAGCTGCGGCAGCGTCGGGTTGTAGAAACGCTTGCCTTCGGCCGCCATCTCGCTCCAGCACTTGAAGCGCGGACGGTAATACTTGTCGAAGGTGTCGGGATATTTCGCCGACAGCCACTTCATCTCGTCCTCGGTCGGCAGCCAGGTGTGGAAGGCCGCCGCATGGGTGTAATTGTAGAAGATCGACCAGACCTCGTGGCTCAGGCGATGCTTCTCCTTCGACGCGACCTCATGATATTTCGGCTTGCGGATGCCGTAACGCGACAGGTCCTCGAAGAGAGCGTCACCCGCCTGCTCGAAATACATTTCCCAGGCCTCGGCCCAGGACATGATCCGCTTCGGCAGCATGTAGTCCATCATCATGGACACAAGGCCGAGCAGCCGGTAACCGCGCCAAAACCACTTGTCGATCCAGCGCTGCACGATCGGCACGTTGCCTTCGTCCTGCTCGAGCATGAACTTGATGATCTCGAGGCCGAGCGTCATGTGCCGCGCCTCGTCCGACTGTGCGGAGAAGCCGAAGGTCACGGTCGCCATGTCGCCGTTGTAGGCGGCACCCGACATGAAGGGCACGAACAGCAGGTTCGTCAGCACATACTCGAAGCTGAAGGAGATCGAGGTCAGGAACTCGAACGGACCGGCCGAGCAGGCATCCTCGAAGAAGGACTTCGGCACCGAGAGATACCAGACACGATCATGCATGTGCCGGGCGTCGTGCAGGCCATCGAAGAACTTGTTGTAGTGGCTCATGGTGTGCATCTGCGTCTGGGCGTGACGCAGTTCGTCGATCGCCTGCATCTGGCAGGCAATGCGGGGCCCGGCGCCGACGAAATGGCGGCCGACATGGGCATAGCCCCGGTGCGCCGAATATTCGAGCGGCGAGACACCGGTCAGGAACAGCTTCAGCGCGTTGACATAGCGCGCGTCGGTGATGTTCAGGTGGCCGTTGTTCTGCGCAAAGCTCTCGATCACGGCATAGAGCTTGCGTTCCTTCTCCGCCTGATATTTCCAGTAGGCGTCCATGGTCAGCCGGAAGGGGTCTTCCCAGGCTTCCCAATCGTGGATCTTGATCCCTTCGTAGGACACATAGGGGAACACCTTGTCCATCGGCTGGTAGGTGGTTTCCCAGCCAAGCCCACGCGTCAGGTGGGAATAGCGTTCCTTGAGGCTGAGTTTACGCTGCTTCAGCGGCGGCATCGCATTCATCGGTCTGTCTCCTCAGGAATGTTTCGGGCTTGCGCCGCGGGACCAGGCGAGGGTGAAGCTGTCGTCGTCCTCCTCGACGTTGCCGGCGAGCGAGATCAGCGACAATTGGAGCTCCTGCAGGTCGTACCGACGGCCGATGCGCTCCTCGATGGTCTCACGCCGCAGGCTGAGACGATCTTCGCAATCGATCTTGGTCAGGGCCGGCATGCGCGAAACCTCGGCGGCCGGATTGTCCGCGACGATCGCGTCCACGAGCATGCGGCCCTCGTCGGTATTCTGCAGAGTGATCGAAACCTTACCCATCTCGCTTCCCTCAGGCCCGCAGGCCAATCTTGCGGCAACGAGCAGCGAGATCGTCGACAATCCCGTCCAGCACTTCGCCTTCCCTGTCATGGAGGACTTCCGTCGCCAGAGGTTCCAGCGCCTGTCGCGCACGCGCGGTCCACGACGCGGCCCAATCCGAAAGATGGAGCGCGTTGGCTTCGGATTCCTTGGCGGCGGCGGCCATGACCGCATCCACCCACCGCGACGTCTCGTCGAACCAGTCCAGCATGAATTCGGTCAGTGGCGAGATGGCGCCGCCACCCTGCTTCTGGCCCTCGTCATCGAAGGCACGGTAGACGAGCGGGTAGAGAATGCCGTCCAGGGCGAAATTCTGCGCGACGAAGACCTGGAACCAGTCGGGCTCGACGAAGAGATCCTCCATCGCCCTCCGCAGCCCCTGCCACGAGGGGTGCTCCAGCCAGTCCTGCTTGGCCGCCGTCAGGCTCGTGCCGGTGCCGCCATCCATCAGCAGGCCGATACGGCTGACGATCTGCGCGATGCCGAGCCGGTCCATGGTGGCGAACATCGCGGCCTGGGTGATCGCAGAGCCGAAGCCGATATCGGTGATGTTGCAATTGTTCATGTTCGCGCCCCACTCGTAGTGGCGGAGGGGCAGGAGATAGTGCCGGGCGAGTTCAGTCCACTGGTCCGATACCGCCGAAAGGCTGCCACGTCGCTCGGCATAGGCGAAGGCCTTCTCCGATGCCTCCATCATGCGCGATCGCGTAATCGTATAAGTACCATAGTAAAACTGACGCGGATCGCGGAGGACGTGCCAGTCATCGAGGACGATGACCGTCCGCCGGGCGTCGAACAATTCGTATTCCGGCGCCCAGGTCGGACGATAGTGGAATTCGCCCGTCGCCTGCATGTCGAACATCGACTCTTCGTAGCGGGATGCCGGCTTGTCCGCGCCAATCCGCCTCGCGACATTGGCGTAAGTCTGCCGTCGCGGCTGTATCGTGGCGGTTCTGATATCGATGGTCATGAGCCGTGCTCCTCCGAACGTAATCGCTTGTTATTGCCCGTGTGCGAGCGCAGTGAAGGCCCCGACCGCTCCGTCCGCCACGTCCAGCACCGCGTGCTGGGCGTCGCAGAACTCGAGAAGCGCGTCGACCGGCATGATCATCTCGACCATGAGGTCGGGGTCGCCGAGGGTGAATTCGAACAGGACAAAGCGGCCCCTGACGCCCGTAACCCTGATCCACCGGGTCGCCGTATTCAGCGTGGCGGCTTCGGCTTCAGCCATGTCCATGGACGTTTCTCTTCCCTGCTTATCTGTCTTGTGCGCGTTACTGCTTGCGCCGCCTATGAACTAGCAAGCAGCGTGCCAAAGCCACGGTACCCGCAAATCAATGAAACCTTTTGCATCGCAAACCCGATCCGACCCGTGGATCGCTGCGGTATTCGTGCCATTTCATGGATCTCCCCCCGGAGTATTTTTGCGATGCACCAAATTCCTTCGCCTCAGGCCACGCCGAACTCGACGAAATGATCAAGAACGGCCTTGGGCCATGGATGATTTGCTGAAAAAAAAGGGCGACGCGCCTGTACGGTACGCGCCGCCCTCAAGTTGCCTGGGGGGGACCCAGGTGGGGAGCTAAGTGGGAGCCACCGCCCGCTCAGGGGCGGCGGCAGGTATCAGTT
>JAQVKV010000067.1 GCA_028694545.1 Zavarzinia sp.
TCATGGACCCGATGATCGCGTCCCAGGCGATCGGCACGATCATCACCACGCTGATGTCCGAAATCGCCAAGATACAGGCGGAAATCACGGCCGAAACCCAGCTTTCCTCGGGCCGGGTGACCCCTCAACTCGAGTCGTTGCGCAACAAGCTGCAGGCCCTGCAAGCGCAGAGCGATGCCGAACAGAAGCGCCTGACGGGCCGGGACGAAAGCATGGCCAAACTGCTGGCGCCTTATCAGAGTCTCCTGACGGATCAGGAAATCGCGCGCCAGACCTATATCGCCGCGCTGACGGCACAACACGCGAGCTTGGCGGAAGCCAAGCGCCAGCAACTCTATCTCATCGACATCGTCGCACCGACGCTCTCTCAGGAAGCGCGGCGGCCCCAGCGCATGCGCGCCATTATGCTCACGTTCCTGATGTCGATCGGCGCCTGGATCGCCGGCCGGATGCTCGGCGGCGCCTTGCGCGACCACCTCTGATAAAGCCCCGTCGAAGCCGCGCTCAAGCCATGGCCTTGAGCGCGGCCTCGACGGCGGCCACGTCTTCCGGAGCATCGACGGCGAGGCTGCCGGGCTTGGTCTCATACATCTGGACCCCGATGCCGAGTTCGAGGAAGCGCAGAATTTCGATATCCTCGCTTGCCTCGACCTCGCTCTTCCGGCCAAAGCCCGCGAAGGCTTCGAGTTCGGCGCGGGAGAAGCCGTAGATGCAGACCTGCTTCCTGTATCCCTTCGGCGCCTGCTTCTGGTCCTTGAAGCCTGGCACGACGCTACGCGACATGTAGAGCAATCGCCCGCTCTCGTTCATGACGACCTTCGGAATATTCGGACTGGACGGCACCTCCTGTGGAGAGAGCCAGCAGAAACCGTTGATGACGTGATCGGGCCGGCGCCGCTTTTCGTCGATGCAACGCCTGATGTCTTCCGGGTCCACCAGGGGCTCGTCACCCTGCACATTGATGTAGATGTCGTAGTCGATCTTGGCGGCGGCTTCGGCGAGACGGTCGGTCCCCGTCAAGGCACCGGAACTTGTGAGCAAGGTGTTGAACCCCGCGCCCTCGACCACGGCGGCGATGCGCGCGTCGTCCGTCGCGACATAGACGTGATCCCGACCGACGGCACGGGCCGAAAGCTCGGCGACCCAGAGAATCATCGGCTTGCCGAGGATCGGCACCAGTGGCTTGCCCGGGAAACGGCTCGAGGCGTAGCGGGCGGGAATGATCACGCAAGCGGTCATCTGGCTATTCCGTGAGAGGGAGAGGGTTCGTCGACTGCGTTCATCCGCGCTTCCAACCCATCCCCGCCCCCCAGCAAGGCGTCCGCGAAGGCCGGCAGGCCGCCGACCTCGACGAAACCGTGTTCCGCCTTCAGACGCGCCATGCCCAGGCGATCCGCGGCCCAGGTCGAGAGATAGTAGAAATCGCAACCATGTTCGCGGGCGGCCTTCCAGTCGGCCTCGGCGTCGCCGACGAAGACGGTCCTGACGGCCGGCGCTTCCCGTCCGACCCGGGCGAGGTTGGCGGATTTGGTTTCGGGCGAGCCGTAGATCGTCCGGAAGAAGCGTGCCAATCCGATGGCCCGCAACACCGCGCGCAATTCCGCCTGATCCGACCCCGAAACGACGAACATGGGGATGGACATGGCGGCCAGGCGTTCGAGCGCTGCCAGGGCGCCTTCGGTCAAGGACTGGCGCGGATAAAGGTCGGCGCAGATGGCGCCGAAAGCCGCGAGAACCCGTTCCTTCTCCCCGGCCTCGGCCTGCCGGCCCAGGAAATCGGTGAAGAACCGATCGACCAGGCGATAGCGGGAAAGTCCGAATGAAGCCTGCTGGAAAGTGGAAAAGCGGGCAACGACATCCGCCGGATAGGAAGACAGGGCGTCCGTGAACGCCTTGATCTTCATGCCGTTGGAATCCAGAAGAACCCCGTCGCAATCGAACGCCACGACCAATGGAAGCATGTCAGACCGTCCTCGAGACCTGGACCAGGGCGTGCACGGACTGACACGGGATGTCATAGGTAGTCGGGGTGATCGACGCGAAGGGACGGTCCGACCAGCGCTGCATCGCCAGGGTCATGACCGACTGCACATCGCGCGCGTTGGCCTGATCCGCCGCCGATGCGTTGCCATAGCCGTCGAAGCCCGCGAGATAGACCGCCGACGCCTCGATCGCCTCCACCGAGGCGAGCGCGAGACCGAGCGGCGGATCATCCGTGACCGGACCGAGGCGCTCGCGGGTGCTGCCGCCTTTCCAGTGGGGAACTTGATAGACGTTGTCAGCCCTCGGTACGGCGCCGACGAAACGCGGCGCTTCCTGGACGACGATATGGCGATTGTCCCTGAACAGGATCGCGCGCTCCTCGTCGTTGCGCAGGCGCTCGATCTCCTGCCCGGCGAGGCAGTAGATCTGCGGCACGGCAAGATCGTCGAAGAACGCGGCCCTGCGGGTACTGGAATGGACCAGGGTCATGTTCGAACGGACAGCCAGTTCCTTCAGCGCCTCGGCATGTTGCAGCACGCTCTCGCCACCGCCGACGACCAGCGCCGGCTTGCCGCCCAGGATTCCCGGCAGCGCGGAGCCCGCCAGGGCGGGAAATTCATGCTCGTCGATCTCGCCCCCGCCCTGATAGCGCAGCGCGGCGACGATCGAGGCCAGGCTGTAACGGCGCGTCCCCAGCCAGTCCATGACCTCCGCCTGCGGCAATCCGGCGAAACCCGAGATCATATAAGCGAGGTTGGTTCCCCACTCGTATTCCTTCTGCATCTTGACGAAGGTTTCGACCGCGTCCGACAGGCGCGAGAAATCGACCTCCCTGTCATAGCGCATGGCCAGGTAGGAAAGCGCCACCTCGGTCTTGGCGTTGCCCGCGCCGCGCCCCATGCCGTTGATCGTCGTGTCGAGGCTCGTGGCGCCCCCTTCGAGCGCCGCCAGACTATTGGCGAAGGCGAGGCAGATGTTGTCGTGCCCATGAAACCCGATCGGCTGCGGCAGGATCGTCCGCGCCTCGGCCACGGTGTCGCGCACTTCCTCGGGCGTACAGCCGCCATAGCTGTCGACCAGCGCCACGGCCTCCGCCTTGGCCGCCGCCAGGGGCGCCAGGACCGAGGCATTCCGAACATAGGTGTTCAGATACATGACGTTGAGACCGACGCCGAAACCGAGTTCATGACAAGCATCGGCGAGTTCGATGGCGAGATTGGCCTTCTGCGGCGCCACGGCGAAACGGATCGTATTCACGATGCCGGCGAGGTCCCCGACGAGACCGCGGATCATCTCGGGCCGCACATCCTTCTCGTTCAGCATGATCCCGAGCCGCTGATCCGGACGAAGCCCGGCCCGGCAACGCTCGGCGAGCGAACGCGGCAGATGGAAGAAACGGCCGAGATATTGGGTCTTGGGCGGACTGCGATAGCCGATTTCGATCGAGCGGACGGCGCGCGCGCCTCTCATCGCGGCCAGGTATTGTTCCAACAGGGCATCGCTGAAATCCCAATTGCTGTAATAGCCGCCATCGCGCAGCGTGCAATCAAAAATTGTAATTTCGGAATTCACCATGATAACCCTCGCTCGAAACCAGGCGCTCCTCCGGAAAAGAGGCAAGTCTGGGCCTCTCTGGCCTTTGCCAATTCTCCACGGGCAATGCCGTCACGATTGCCCCGCGTGCCTTTCGCCCGTGAATTCAGTCAAAAGCCCTCCCCTTGAGCAACGCGGTCGGCTTGGAAGGACGCTCCGCGACAGATGACGGAAAAGCGCGGCCCCGGCGCTTCTCGGATCTTGTACGCACCAGTTCTCCAAAGCAGCCAGCAAACATCACCAAGATCAACCCTTTTCGATTTCGCCTCTCCGAGGCCGCGAGAACGCCGGCAGTCGGTGGTGGCGAAAGGCGTGCCCCCCCGCCGTCCCGAGCGACGAGGTTGCCCACGCCGCATCGACCAGCAGTTCGGTGCCGGCGATGAAGGCCGAAGCCATCGCAAGCGAGAAATACCGCCGTCTTGGCGGTCTCGATCAGCGCCTGCCGCGCGGCGGGGGCGGCGGCAATTGATACGATTTCCCCGCAATGCTCAAGTTCCGCCTTTCTGGAAATCATCAGGTTACGAACAGCGCGCGGTCGATCAAGGCCGGGGCACCAAGCAAGCTTGGCGTCGCAAATACGCGGTTCCTCGAACTCGGCATTCAGATCGGCAAAGGTCAAGGGATGCCTCATGCCGTTGACCGCAACGGCGCCTCCGGGGATTCAGCACCCGCCACAGGCCGCGCCGCCACGCCTTCTCTCGGCTTTCAGCGCACACCCGGTCTCGACTTGACGGCTGGATCACGCGCGGCATTTCAGGCTGATCGAGCAAGATTCATGGCAGGCTGTCGCCTCGATCAACCACGCGCGGATCATTGGGCATCGGGCGCCTCACCTGCATCATCGGAAATCGGATGAGGCGAAAGACGAAAACCGGCGGCGCCCGGTTCAGCCTGCGGAATACGATACCTGCCGCAAGTTATTAGCCAAACCAGACCCGATGCGCCATCAGGACAACCGGGACGACAGGTTCCCGCTTGCCGCCGGTATCATGGTGCCCGACAGCGATTCCCAAGGCTCGTCCGCGATGGCATCAGGACAGGCAGCCCGAGGCATTCCCCCGGTTCCTGTCTGATTCCCGAAATCAGCTTACCCCACGCGTACCCGAGCCCTCGGGCTGCCACATGGCTTCCAGCTAACTTGTTGATAAGGAGTGGCGGACCCGGCGAGATTCGAACTCACGACCTCTGCCTTCGGAGGGCAGCGCTCTATCCAGCTGAGCTACGGGTCCCGGAAGAGAGGCCGGACAATAGCGAATGCCGCGGAGGGCGGCAAGCCCGCTAAATGGGTTTTCGCCGAGGTGGACAGCGCATTAAGCTGCGTTAATATCCGCGCGCGTGTTTGGAGACATCTGCCATGGCGATCGAAGCGCCCGAGACCAAGAAAGTCGATTCCCCGATCGTCGCCTGCGACGGCGGCGAAGGCGCCCTGGGGCACCCCCGGGTCTATCTGAACATGGAAGGCAAGGGCGAGATCCAGTGCCCCTATTGCGGCCGGCTCTACATCCTCGAAGGTGACGCCCACCACGCCCATGCCCACTGAGGCCGGCACCGGCCAGGGCGCCGAACACCTCTATCTCGTCGACGGCTCGGGCTACATCTTCCGGGCCTACCACGCGCTGCCGCCGCTGACCCGGGCGGACGGCACGCCGGTGAACGCCGTCCTCGGCTTTTCCAACATCCTGGCGCGCTTCCTCGCCGACCTCGACGACGGCGACCGCCCGACCCATCTCGCCGTCGTCTTCGATGCCGGGCGGACGACCTTCCGCAACGAGATCTATCCCGAATACAAGGCGCACCGCCCGCCGGCGCCCGAGGATCTGGTGCCCCAGTTCGCCCTGATCCGCGAGGCGACCAAAGCTTTCAACGTGACCGCCCTGGAACTCGAGGGCTTCGAGGCGGACGACATCATCGCGACGCTGGCGGCGGAATCGCGCCGGCGTGGTGCCCGCTGCACCATCGTCTCTTCGGACAAGGATCTGATGCAGCTCGTCGGCGGCCCGGTCGACATGATGGACCCGGTGAAGATCCGCCACATCGGCCCCGATCAGGTCTTGGAGAAATTCGGTGTACCGCCCGAGAAGGTTGTCGACGTCCAGGCCCTGATGGGCGATTCGGTGGACAATGTCCCGGGCGTCCCCGGCATCGGCCAGAAGACGGCGGCCGAACTCATCAATACCTACGGCGATCTCGACACGCTGCTCGCGCGGGCGGGGGAGATCAAGCAGCCCAAGCGCCGCGAGAACTTGCAAACCCACGCCGATCTTGCCCGCATCAGTCGCACGCTCGTCCGGCTGCGCGAGGACGTGCCGCTCGAGACCGGCTTCGACGATCTCGCCGTCCGCCCGCTGGATGGCGCGCTGCTGCTGCCCTTCCTCGAACAGAATGATTTCCGCAGCCTGAAGAACAAGCTGGGCGGCCGTCTCACCGCCTCGCTGACCGGCGCCGCCAACCGCGCCGCCGATGCCCTGGCCCCGCCGCCGCCGGCCCCGGTGGCCGATACGCCGACCGACACCCATTATGAGACCGTGGGCGACGAGAAGGCCCTGCGGGCCTGGATCGACCGGGCCTTCGCCGCCGGCATCGTCGCCTTCGATACGGAAACCACCTCGCTCGACGCCATGCAGGCGGAACTGGTCGGCTTCTCGCTGGCGGTCGAACCCGGGCGCGCCGCCTATGTGCCGCTGGCGCATCGGGCGCGCGGCGGCCTTGCCCTCGACGGCGCCGTGCCGGACCAGATCCCGCTCGCCCGCGCGCTCGACATGCTGAAGCCGCTGCTGGCGGCGGACGACGTGCTGAAGGTCGGCCAGAACCTGAAATACGACATGCTGGTGCTGCGCAAATATGGCATCGCCATCGCGCCGATCGACGACACCATGCTGATCTCCTATGCGCTCGAAGGCGGCGCGCACGGCCATGGCATGGACGAACTGGCGCGCCTGCATCTCGATCACGAGACGGTGAAATATGATGCCGTGACGGGCACGGGCAAGGACCGCATCGGTTTCGACGAAGTGGCGATCCCGGACGCCACCCGTTACGCGGCGGAAGACGCCGACGTCACCCTGCGCCTCTACCAGGCCCTGAAACCCCGCCTGTTCCGCGAGCGCGTGGCGACGGTCTATGAAACCCTGGAACGGCCCCTGCCCCAGGTCCTGATCGAGATGGAGGCGGCCGGCGTCCTCGTCGACCGCGCCGAACTCGCGCGTCTCTCCGCCGATTTCGCCGCCCGCATGGCCGAGATGGAGGGCGAGGCCCATGTGCTGGCGGGCCATGGCTTCAACCTCGGCAGCCCGAAGCAATTGGGCGAGATCCTGTTCGACGAGATGAGCCTGCCCGGGGGCAAGCGCATGAAGACCGGCGCCTGGGGCACCGGCGCCGACGTGCTCGAAGACCTCGCGGCGCAAGGCCACGCCCTGCCGCAGAAGATTCTCGACTGGCGCCAGCTCGCCAAGCTGAAGTCGACTTACACGGATGCCCTGCAGGCCCAGATCAACCCGAAGACCGGGCGGGTCCACACGTCCTACGCGCTCGCCTCGACCTCGACCGGGCGGCTGTCGTCGACCGACCCCAACCTGCAGAACATCCCGGTCCGGACCGAGGAAGGGCGGAAGATCCGCCGCGCCTTCGTCGCCGCGCCGGGCCATGTCCTGATGTCGGCGGACTACAGCCAGATCGAGCTGCGCCTGCTCGCCCATATCGCCGAGATCGACACGCTGAAGTCCGCCTTCGCCAAAGGCCTGGACATTCACGCCATGACCGCGTCGGAGGTCTTCGGCCTGCCGGTCGAGGGCATGGACCCGATGGTGCGGCGCCGGGCGAAGGCGATCAATTTCGGCATCATCTACGGCATTTCGGCCTTCGGCCTCGCCAACCAGCTCGGCATCCCGCAGGGCGAGGCCAGCGCCTACATCAAGCGCTATTTCGAGCGTTTCCCCGGCATCCGCGCCTATATGGACGCGACCAAGGAACTCGCCCACAAGCAGGGCTTCGTCACCACCGTCTTCGGGCGGAAGTGCCATGTGCCGGGCATCAACGACAAGAGCGCGGCGCGCCGCGCCTTCATGGAACGCGCCGCGATCAACGCGCCGATCCAGGGCTCCGCCGCCGACATCATGCGCCGCGCCATGATCCGCATGCCCGCCGCCCTCGAAGCCGCGGGCTTGAGTGCCAGGATGCTGCTCCAGGTCCACGACGAATTGATCTTCGAGGTGCCGGACGCCGAAGTGGAGCGTCTGCGCCCCGTCGTGATCGACGTCATGTCGAAGGCGGCCCTGCCCGCCATCGACATTTCCGTGCCCCTGGTGGTCGAGGCCGGCACCGGCCACAGCTGGGCCGAGGCGCACTGACACTTGCTCGTCGTCCCGGCGGAAGCCGGGACCTTGTCCCGAAAGAGGCGCCCCCTCGTCACGAGATCCCGGCCTGCGCCGGGATGACGATCATGGCGGGGACGATGACCTGAAAAG
>JAQVKV010000068.1 GCA_028694545.1 Zavarzinia sp.
ACGATCGGCGCGCTGCTCGCGCTCGGTACGGTGACCGCAGCGCAAGCCGGTACGCTCGACGACGTGAAGAAGAAGGGTTTCGTCCAGTGTGGTGTCAGCGCGGGCCTTGCTGGCTTCTCCGCGCCTGACGACAAGGGCAATTACTCGGGCATCGACGTCGACGTGTGCAAGGCCGTGGCGGCCGCCGTCTTCGGCGACGCCACCAAGGTCAAATACACCCCGCTGACCGCGAAGGAGCGTTTCACCGCCCTGCAGTCCGGCGAAGTCGACGTGCTCTCGCGCAACACCACCTGGACCCTGAACCGCGATACGGCTCAGGGTCTTTCGTTTACGGGCGTCACCTACTACGACGGCCAGGGCTTCATGGTCCGCAAGTCGCTCGGCATCAAGAGCGCTTCCGAACTGGGCGGCGCCTCGGTCTGCACCGAGACCGGCACGACGACCGAGCTGAACCTGTCGGATTATTTCAAGACCCACGGCATGGAATATACCGTGGTCGCGCTGGGCTCGAACTCGGAAGCGGTCGCCGCCTATGACTCGGGCCGCTGCGACGTCTACACGACCGACGCCTCGGGCCTCTATGCCACCCGTATCGCGCTGGCCGCGCCGGACGATCACATGATCCTGCCGGAAATCATCTCGAAGGAGCCCCTGGGCCCCGTCGTCCGTCAGGGTGACAGCCAGTGGTTCAACGTGGTGAAGTGGTCGCTCTTCGCGCTCGTCGCGGCCGAGGAATATGGCGTGACCATGGCCAATGTCGACGAGATGAAGGCTTCCTCCGCCAATCCGGAAGTGAAGCGTCTGCTCGGCGCCGAGGGCGAGTTCGGTACCCCGATGGGCCTGCCCAACGACTGGGCCTATCAGATCGTGAAGCAGATCGGCAACTACGGCGAGATGTTCGAGCGGAATGTCGGCATGGGTTCGCCGCTGAAGATCGATCGTGGCATCAACGCGCTCTGGAACAAGGGCGGCCTGCAGTACGCCCCGCCCTTCCGTTGATCGCGGGCTTCGGCACGTAAACTGTCGCGGCGCATCGAGAGGCTTCCTCGCGATGCGCCGCGTTGCTTTTGGGGGCCCGGCCGGCTGAACACCGCCGACGGGCAAGCGGGGGAAAGACATGGCGAAAGACGGCGCTGCCGCGGGTGAGGCCCGAAAATCATCGCTGATCCACGATCCGGCCTTCCGGTCGATCGCGTTCCAGATCGTACTGCTGGCCCTCGTGCTTTTTGTCGGCTGGTATCTGTTCCAGAACACGACGCAGAATCTGGCCAGTCGCAACATCGCTTCTGGCTTCGGCTTCCTCGACCAGCCGGCCGGGTTCGACATCATCCAGACGTTGATCCCCTTCAGCCAGTCGGCGACCTATGGCGAAGCCTTTATCGTCGCGCTGCTGAACACCGTATTGATCTCGGCCTTCGGTATCGTCTTCGCGACCATCATCGGTTTCATCGTCGGTATCGCCCGGCTGTCGAACAACTGGATCGTCGCCCGTCTCGCTACCGTCTACGTGGAGACGCTGCGCAACATCCCGCTGCTGCTGCAGATCTTTTTCTGGTATTTCGCGGTGCTGCGCGCCCTGCCCGGGCCGCGCGACTCGCATAATGCCTTCGATGCCTTCTTCCTCAACCAGCGCGGCCTCTATTTCCCGGCGCCGGTGATGGAGGACGGGTTCTGGACCATTCCGGTCGCCTTCCTGATCGGCGTCGCGATCGCCTTCGGCGTGTCGCGCTGGGCGCGCAAGCGCCTGATGGAAACGGGCAGGCAGTTCCATTCCTTCTGGGTCGGGCTTGGTGTCATCGTGGCTCTGCCCGTGCTCGCCGCCCTTGTGACCGGCGTTCCGTTCACCTGGGAGCTTCCGGAACTGAAGGGCTTCAACTTCAAGGGCGGCGTCGTCGTGATCCCCGAGTTCATGGCCGTCCTCTTCGCGCTCTCGCTCTATACCGCCTCCTTCATCGCGGAAGTGGTGCGCTCGGGCATTCTCGCCGTATCGAAGGGCCAGACCGAGGCGGCGCATGCGCTCGGCCTGCGGCACGGGCTGACGCTGCGTCTGGTGGTCATTCCCCAGGCGCTGCGGGTCATGATCCCGCCCATGACCAGCCAGTATCTGAACCTGCTCAAGAACTCGTCGCTCGGTGCCGCCGTCGGTTACCCCGAGCTGGTGGCCGTGGTCGCCGGCACGGTGCTGAACCAGACCGGCCAGGCGATCGAGGTGATCGCGCTGACCATGGCGGTCTATCTCACCTTCAGCCTGCTCATTTCCTTGTTCATGAACTGGTACAACGCCCGCAAGGCGTTGGTCGAACGCTGAGGGGAGGACGATCATGTCGACCGATACTGACGCCTACGTCTTCACCCCGACGCCGCCCCAGCCGCCGCCGGCCAACACGGTCGGCGTGGTGGGCTGGCTGCGTGGCAACCTGTTCAACGGCTGGTTCAATTCGTTGCTGACGATCGCGGCGATCTACCTGCTCTATCTGACGATCCCGCCGCTGATCAATTGGGCCTTCCTGTCCGCGACCTTCTCGGGCACGGACCGCACGGCCTGCGAAGCCTCGCCCGATGGAGCGTGCTGGACCTTCATCAAGGTGCGCTTCAACCAGATCCTGTTCGGCTTCTATCCGGACGGTGAACAATGGCGGCCCATCGTCACCTTCGTCGTCGGCCTGGGCGCCCTGGTCTCCACCGTGTTTCGCACGCCCGCGCGGCGCTGGACCGTGCTCTTCCTGCTCACGCTCTATCCGGTCGCGGCCTTCTTCCTGCTCGCTGGCGGTTACTTCGGCCTGACCGAGGTCGAGACGGCGAAATGGGGCGGCCTGACCGTGACCTTGGTGGTTTCCGTCACCGGCATCGTAGCGTCCTTCCCGATCGGCATCGTGCTGGCGCTCGGACGGCGCTCGAACATGCCGATCGTGCGCTCTGCATGTGTCGTCTTCATCGAGCTGGTGCGCGGTGTGCCGCTCATCTCGGTGCTGTTCATGGCATCCGTGATGCTGCCGCTGTTCCTGCCCGAGGGCATGAACTTCAACAAGCTGCTGCGGGCCCTCGTCGGCGTCACCCTGTTCACGGCGGCCTATATGGCGGAAGTGGTGCGCGGCGGCCTGCAGGCGGTGCCGAAGGGCCAGTACGAGGGGGCGGCGGCACTTGGCCTTGGCTACTGGAGGATGATGATCCTGATCATCCTGCCCCAGGCGCTGAAGCTGGTGATCCCCTCGATCGTGAACAGCTTCATTTCGCTCTTCAAGGATACGACTCTCGTCTACATCGTCGGCCTGTTCGACGTGCTCGAGATCATCCGCGTCTCCACCAAGGACGCCAACTGGATCGGTCTGGAAAAGGAGGGCTATGTCTTCGCCGCCCTCATGTTCTGGGTCTTCTGTTTTGCCATGTCGCGCGTCTCGCTTCGGATCGAGAAGCGCCTAGACACCAGCCACCGCAAGTGACGGAGTGCCATTCCCGATGACCACCGAAAATCCCGCCATCCCGGAAAAGCTCGCCGTCGAATTGGTCGACGTGAACAAGTGGTATGGCGAGTTCCACGTGCTGCGCAACGTCAACCTGTCGGTCTTCAAGGGCGAGCGTATCGTCATCTGCGGCCCGTCCGGTTCCGGCAAGTCCACGATGATCCGCTGCATCAACCGGCTGGAAGAACACCAGAAGGGCAAGATCGTCGTCGACGGCATCGAGCTGACCTCCGACCTCAAGCGGATCGACGAGATCCGTCGCGAGGTCGGCATGGTGTTCCAGCACTTCAACCTGTTCCCGCATCTGACGGTGCTTCAGAACTGCACGCTGGCGCCCATCTACGTGCGCGGCATGCCGAAGAAGGACGCGGAAGCCATCGCCATGAAGTATCTGGAGCGGGTCCGCATTCCCGAGCAGGCGGACAAGTTCCCCGGCCAGCTGTCCGGCGGACAGCAGCAGCGCGTGGCGATCGCGCGTTCCCTGTGCATGAGCCCCAAGATCATGCTGTTCGACGAGCCGACCTCCGCCCTCGATCCCGAGATGGTGAAGGAAGTGCTCGACACCATGGTCTCGCTCGCGGAAGAGGGCATGACCATGCTCTGCGTCACCCACGAAATGGGTTTCGCGCGCCAGGTCGCCAATCGCGTGATTTTCATGGACCGGGGTGAGATCGTCGAACAGAACGAGCCGAACGAATTCTTCTCCAACCCGAAGAGCGACCGGACGAAACTGTTCCTGTCCCAGATCCTGCACTGAGGGGGGCTTTTCCCCTCACACCGTTCCCGAAGCCGGGGCGGAGCGCGGCCTATTCGATCGTCAGCTCCGCCTCGGCGACAGCGCCCCAGAAGACATAGCGCAGCCGGTAGGGACCGGGGCGCAGGTGTGCCGCGGGAATGCCGATGCTGTCGCGGGTGATCAGGGTTTCGCCCGGCTGCAATACGGATTCGGCGATGACCTGGGCGCAGAGGTCGGCGCGTTTGGCCAGGACGATGGCGCCCGTCGGTGCCAGGATCTCCCACCGCGTCACTTCGCAAGGCGTTGCCGCGTTGAGACGGACCTCGTGGTGGCCACCATTGCTCAAACGCGCCTCGATCGGCAGGGTCAGGGGTGTCGTGGTGGCGCCGGGCAGGCGCTCGGGCGCGCGCAGGACGAGGCGCAGGCCGCTGTCGACCGAGACGATGTCCGGGGTGCGGGCATTGGCGGTCGCGGGCGGCGGCAGGGAGGCTGCCGGTTCGGGCATCACCGGCATGACCGTCGTCCCGCCGCTGACCGGCGCGGCGCGCGGGTCCGTCGGCGTGATGATCGAGGGCGGCGGCACGCTGGCGGCCTCGTCGGCGTCGAGCACGGGGCTGACGGGCCGCGGTTCGGGACGCCGGCTGGGCATGACGGGGGGATGCGTCGGGGCGATACCGGCGGGAGCCGCTGGTGACGGCGCCGGTTCCGGCAGACTGCACCCGGTTGCAAGCAACGCGACGAACGCAATGGTTGAAAGGCCCCTGACCATGCGGACAAGGGACCCTCTGTCGGGCGCCGGGTCAAGCGCCTTGTGACATCGGGAGCTCTGGTTCAAGATCCGGGCCCGTTTCAAGCCGGCCCATCGCGAGGGAGAGTGCTGGAAAAATGAACTTGCTGCGCCTGATCGTCCGCGCGGTCGATGGTCTGAACGATCGCGTCGGTGCGGTGCTGTCCTGGGCGACGCTTGCCGTTGTCGTCGTCTGCTTCCTGGTGGCGGTTTTGCGCTATTTCCTCGATTTGGGTTTCGTCTGGATGCAGGAACTCTATGTCTGGTTCCATGCCGCCGTCTTCCTGGTCGGGGCCGGTTTCACCTTTCGTGTCGGCGGCCATGTCCGGGTTGACCTGTTCTATCGCGGGGCCTCGCCCCGGCGCCGGGCCTGGATCGATCTTTTCGGTTGCTGCGTCTTCCTCTTTCCCTGGCTGATCGTTGTCGCGGGCGCGGCGTGGCGCTATTTCGAGGCGTCTTTCGCTATTGGCGAGGCCTCGGCCCAGCCCGGCGGCATGCCGGCCCTCTATATCCTCAAGTTCCTGCTCGTCGTGTTCTGCGCCCTGGTCGGGGCGCAGGGCCTTGCCCTGATGGCCCGCTCGGTCCTGGTGCTCGCGGGCGATGCCGCCTATGCGACGCGGCTCGAGGGCGAGGAGGAAATGGTCTGATGAGTCCCGCCGAAATCGGCGAGGTCCTCGCCGTCGCCCTCTTCGTCTCGACCATCGCCCTTGTGATGCTCGGCTTTCCCGTCGCCTTCACCCTGGGCGGTGTCGCCGTGCTTTTCGCCTTCCTGGGCGAGGCTTTCGGTGCCTTCTCCTTCGATCTGTCGAGCTTGGCGGAACGCTACTTCGGTACGGTGACCAACGAGGGGTTGGTGGCCGTGCCGCTCTTCGTCTTCATGGGGGTCACCCTGGAACGCTCCGGCGTGGCCGAGCGCCTGCTGGTTGCCATGGGGCGGCTGTTCGGGCGGTTGCGTGGCGGGCTCGGGGTTTCCGTGGTGGTGGTCGGCGCGCTGCTCGCGGCGTCGACCGGCATTGTCGGCGCGACGGTGGTCACCATGGGGCTGCTGTCCCTGCCGACGATGATGCGCGCCGGCTATGATCCGAAGCTTGCGACTGGCGTCATCTGCGCCTCTGGCACGCTCGGCCAGATCATCCCGCCGTCGACCGTCCTCATCTTCATCGGCGATATCCTGCAGAACGCCAATACGACGGCGCAGATGGCCAAGGGCAATTTCGCGCCGGACCCCGTCTCGATCGGGCAATTGTTCGCGGGTGCCCTGTTGCCAGGCCTGTTGCTCGTCGGGCTTTATCTCGTCTTCGTGCTGATCCGGGCCTGGACCAGTCCTGCGGCCGCCCCGGCCCTGGTCGAGGAAGGGAAGACCGATGGCCGTGCCCTGCTGCTGGAGGCCCTGGTCGCTCTCGCGCCGCCGGTGCTTCTCATCCTCGCGGTGCTCGGCTCGATCATGGCCTCGATCGCGACACCGACGGAAAGCGCCTCGGTCGGGGCTGTGGGGGCCATGATCCTGGCGGCGGCACATCGCCGCTTCGGGCTTGCCGAATTGAAGGCGGTGATGCGTTCGACCCTGTCGATCTCGTCCATGGTCTTCGTCGTGCTCATGGGCGCGTCGGCCTTCAGTCTCGTGTTCCGGGGCCTCGGCGGCGATCATCTGGTCGAACAGGTGCTGAACGACCTGCCGGGCGGGGCCTTTGGCGCGGTCGCCGCCGTGATGGCGGTGATCTTCCTGCTCGGCTTCTTCATCGATACCTTCGAGATCGTCTTCATCGTACTGCCGATCGCGGGGCCCGTGCTGCTCGGTTTCGACATTGATCCGATCTGGCTCGGCGTCATGATCGGCGTGAACCTGCAGACCTCGTTCCTGACCCCGCCGTTCGGCTTCGCCCTGTTCTACCTGCGTGGCATTGCGCCGGCGGCGATCCGCACCGCCGACATTTATCGCGGGGCCCTGCCGTTCGTCGCCATCCAGATCCTCGCCCTCGCCGTGATCGCAAGCCTACCCGTGCTTGCCACCTGGATGCCGGAACGGCTGTTTCCGACGACCCGTATCGAAGATACGAACGGCGCCGGGGCCATGGACCCCGACGCCGCGCTGAAGAATTTCATGGATGATTTCGGCGGCGACCCCGGTGATCCGGGGTATTGAGCCGAAGCCGTCCTATTCGATGTATTTGTAGGCAAGCGCCCTGGCGTTCGCCATGGCCTGCTCGCCGATCCGCGTATAGGCGGAGAGGGGACTGCGGGCCTTGAGGAAGGACGCGAAGATCTTCTTGCCGATGGCGTCGGCCTTTTCCCGCTCCTCGGCCAGCACCTCGCCCGAGGCGGTGCCAAGGGCCACCATCAGCTCGTTCGGCACGCGGGCGACCTTCACGCCCTTGCTGATCATGCTGGCCAGCGCCTCGCCGTTGCGCAGGGCATATTCGGCCCACATGTCGTCATGGGCGGCCTGGGCGGCGGCGGCGACGATCGCCTTCAGATCGTCCGGCAGTTCGTCATAGAGCTTGCGGTTGACCAGCAGCTCGAGCGCGGCGCTCGGCTCCTGGAAGCCGGGGCCATAATAGTATTCCGCGACCTGGTTGAGGCCTAGCGACTGGTCGTTGTAGGGGCCGGTCCATTCCGCCGCGTCGACGGTGCCGTTCTGCAGCGACTGGAAGATCTCGCTGGCGGGAACCACGACGACGGTGGCGCCCAGCTTCTTCACCACCTCGCCGCCGAGGCCGGCCATGCGGACCTTGAGGCTCTTGTAGTCGTCGGCCGTCTTCAGCTCGCGCTTGTACCAACCAAGCATCTGGGTGCCCGTATTGCCGGCGAGAAAGGGTTTCAGGCCGAAGCCGGCGTAAAGCTCGTCCCACAACTCCTGGCCGCCACCCCAATGGATCCAGGCCGACATTTCGTTCGCGGTCAGGCCGAAGGGCACGGTGGTGAAGAAGGCGGTCTGGCGGTGCTTGCCGATGTGGTAGTAGGAGGCGTCATACCCATTTCGGCCTTGCCCTCGGCGACCGCCGAGAAGACTTCGAGCGGTGGCACGATCTCGCCGCCGGCGTAGACC
>JAQVKV010000069.1 GCA_028694545.1 Zavarzinia sp.
AGATCGAGGTCTGGTTCGACAACAAGCGCGCCGAATCGCAGGTACTCGAGATGCCGGTCGAGGGTGAATGGCGCGTCTACCGCTCGCCCAATAGCGAGCCGGACGGGATTCTTGACCTGTTCGCCAATGCCAGCTCGATCAGTTTCACCTACATGGTACCCAATTCGGGCGAACAGACAGCGACCTTCTCGCTCAAGAGCACGAACACGATGACCAAGAAGACCTATTCCTGCGTGCAGGATGCCCAATAGGAACAAACACGTGGGCTCCGCCCCACAATGAAAAGAGCCCCGGCGATCGCTCGCCGGAGCCCTTGTTCGTTGGGGCCTTCGTTCGTTTCAGGGATCATTCGAACTCGAGGATGACCTGATCGACCGAGAAGCTGTCGCCCTTCTTGCCCTTGACCTTGGCGACCTTGCCGTCGCGCTCGGCCTTGAGGACGTTTTCCATCTTCATGGCTTCGACGACCGCGAGCGTCTGCCCCGCCTTGACCTCTTCGCCTTCCTCAACGTTGATCGAGACGATGAGGCCCGGCATCGGGCAGAGCAGGAACTTCGAGGTATCGGGCGGCAGCTTCACCGGCATCAGGGCGGCGAGTTCGGCGGCGCGCGGCGTGCGCACCACGGCGACCACTTCGGCGCCCGAATGGAACAGGCGGAAGCCTTCGCCCTTCTTCTCGACCTGGACGCTGATCGGCTTGCCGTTCACCGTGCCGCGCAGGATCTTCACGCCCGGCACCCAAGTGGTGCGCACCGCCAGCATGTGATGGCCGTGGACGACGTCATAGCCGCCCTCCACCGTCTCCACCTTCACCTCGCGCTTCTCCTCGCCCACCTGCACGACATAGTGGGTCTGGAGCTTGCGGCCGTGATTCTGGACCTGGCCCGAGATCCTGACCTCGCGCTCCTGTGTCCGGCGATGCAGCGCGACCGCCGCCGCCGTGAGGTTATCCAGCGCCGCCGCGTCGAGCGAACCGCCCGAGAAGCCGTCCGGGAATTCCTCGGCGATGAAGCCCGTGGTCAGACGGCCCGAGCGGAAGCGCTCATGGCCGAGCACAGCCGAGACGAAGCTGATGTTGTGGCTGATGCCGCGAATGTAGAAAGCGTCCAGCGCGGCGCGCTGGGCGTCGATCGCCTGCTCGCGCGTGGGCGCGTGGGTGCAGAGTTTCGCGATCATCGGATCGTAGAACATCGAGATCTCGGCGCCGGCGAAGACACCGGTGTCGTTACGAACCACGGCGCCATTGCCGTCCGGCCCTTCCGCAGGCGGCTCATAGTGGGTGAGCCGGCCGATCGAGGGCAGGAAGCCGCGCGTCGGATCTTCCGCGTAGACGCGGGATTCGATGGCCCAGCCATTGATGCCGATGTCTTCCTGCTTGATCGACAGAACCTCGCCATAGGCGACGCGGATCATCTGCTCGACGAGGTCGATGCCGGTGATCAGCTCGGTGACCGGATGCTCCACCTGCAGACGGGTGTTCATCTCGAGGAAATAGAAGTTGCGGTCGCCGTCGACGATGAATTCGACCGTGCCGGCGCTGTCGTAGGCCACTTCCTTGGCCAGCGCCACGGACTGCTCGCCCATGGCCTTGCGGGTCGCCTCGTCGAGGAAGGGGCTCGGCGCCTCCTCGATCACCTTCTGGTTACGACGCTGGATCGAGCATTCGCGCTCGTTCACATAGACCACGTTGCCATGCTTGTCGCCCAGCACCTGGATCTCGATGTGACGCGGCGAGGTCACGAACTTCTCGATGAAGACGCGGTCGTCGGCGAAGGAGGAGCGCGCCTCGTTGGTCGCGGACTGGAAGCCCTCGCGGGTCTCTTCCTCGTTCCAGGCGATACGCATGCCCTTGCCGCCGCCACCGGCGGAGGCCTTGATCATCACGGGGAAGCCGATCTCCTTGGCGATCTTCACCGCCTCGTCGGTATCCTTGATGACGCCGAGGTAGCCGGGGACGGTATTTACGCCCGCGGCGGCCGCCAGCTTCTTCGATTCGATCTTGTCGCCCATGGCGCCGATAGCGCGCACGTTCGGCCCGATGAACTTGATGCCGTGCTTTTCGAGCGCCGCGCAGAAGTCCGCCTTTTCCGACAGGAAGCCATAGCCGGGGTGAACGGCTTCGGCGCCCGTGTCCAGGCAGGCCTTCACGATCTTGTCGATGATCAGATAGGACTCGGCGGCCGGGGGCGCGCCGACATGGACCGCCTCGTCCGCCATTTCGACGTGCAGCGCGTCGGCATCGGCATCCGAATAGACGGCCACGGTCTTGATGCCCATCTTGCGGGCGGTCTTGATGACGCGGCAGGCGATTTCGCCACGGTTCGCGATCAGGATCTTCTTGAACATGTCGTAATCCACCAACCGATCAGAGCGGGATGTTGTCGTGCTTCTTCGCGGGGACCTGGATCTCCTTGTTCCGGAGCATCGCGAAGGCCCGCGAGACACGACGACGGGTGGAGTGCGGCATGATCACCTCGTCGATGAAGCCGCGGTTCGCCGCCTTGAAGGGGCTGGCGAAATTGGCCGCGTATTCGGCCGTACGGGCGGCGATCTTCTCGGCGTCGCCGATCTCGCTACGGAAGATGATTTCCACCGCGCCCTTGGCGCCCATCACCGCGATTTCGGCGGTCGGCCAGGCGTAGTTCACGTCGCCGCGCAGGTGCTTGGAACTCATGACGTCATAGGCGCCGCCATAAGCCTTGCGGGTAATCACGGTCACCTTCGGCACCGTCGCCTCGGCATAGGCGAAGAGCAGCTTCGCGCCGTGCTTGATGATGCCGCCGTATTCCTGCGCCGTGCCGGGCAGGAAGCCCGGGACGTCGACCAGGGTCAGGATCGGAATGTTGAAGGCATCGCAGAAGCGCACGAAACGGGCGGCCTTGCGCGAGCTGTCGATGTCGAGGCAACCGGCCAGCACCATCGGCTGGTTGGCCACGATGCCGACGGTCGAGCCTTCGAGGCGGGCAAAACCGGTGATGATGTTCTTGGCGAAAGCCGGCTGGATCTCGAAGAAGTCGCCCTCGTCGACCATCTTCGTGATCAGTTCCTTCATGTCATAGGGCTTGTTCGGATTGGCCGGGACCAGCGTGTCCAGGCTCATCTCCACTCGCTCCGCGTCGTCGAAGAAGGGACGAACCGGCGGCTTTTCCTTGTTCGACAGCGGCAGGAAGTCGAACAGGCGGCGGGTTTCGTACAGCGCCTCGACGTCGTTCTCGAAGGCATTGTCCGCGACCGAGGACTTGGCCGTATGGGTGACGGCACCGCCCAGCTCTTCCTGGGTCACGATTTCCTGGGTCACGGTCTTCACGACGTCCGGGCCCGTGACGAACATGTAGGAGCTGTCCTTCACCATGAAGATGAAGTCGGTCATGGCCGGCGAATACACGGCACCACCGGCACAGGGCCCCATGATCACCGAAATCTGCGGAATGACGCCGGAAGCATCGACATTGCGCAGGAACACGTCGGCATAGCCGCCGAGCGAGGCCACACCTTCCTGGATGCGGGCGCCGCCCGAGTCATTGAGGCCGATCACGGGGGCGCCGACCTTCATCGCCATGTCCATGATCTTGCAGATCTTGCCCGCGTGGGATTCGGAAAGCGAACCGCCGAACACGGTGAAATCCTGGGAGAAGACGAAGACCTGCCGGCCGTTGATGGTGCCCCAGCCGGTCACCACGCCGTCGCCTGCCACCTTCTGCTCCGCCATGCCGAAGTCGGCGCAGCGATGCTCGACGAACATGTCGTATTCCTCGAAGGAATTGGCGTCGAGCAGCAGTTCGATACGTTCCCGGGCTGTCAGCTTGCCCTTGGAATGCTGGGCATCGATACGCTTCTGGCCACCGCCGAGGCGGGCCTCTTCACGCTTCTTTTCGAGCTGGCGGAGAATATGGTGCATCAGTTCCCCCTAATGCCGCGCCGCGAGGGACGGCTGCGGTGCGGCACACGGATTCCGGATGCCGCGGACGCGAAAGACCCGGGTCTCGTATCACCAAACAGACGTATGTTCCAGTACGACTGAAGGGGGGATGGACCCGGACGGCATTTTTGTGACGCCGCGTCCGCCCCCCGTCCCGATCACCCGGCGAGCAGGCCGAGAAAGCGGTGGGCGTGGCCGAGATCGGCGCGCTGGCGGGCCGCGCGATCGGCCGCTTCCGCATCCTCGCCCCATTTCTCGATCTGGTAATCGTCATCGACGCGGCTGGCTTTCCAGGCGGCTTCCAGGGCGATTTCCCCCTCGGCCACGGCAAGGGCGAGCACGAGGGAGCCGAGAATGCCGACCATCGTGTGCAGCGCCGCGAGATCGGCGTCTCCCCTGTGTTCGAGAGCCGCCGCCATGCGCCCGACCACGGTCTCGGGCTGGCGCACCGGCATCAGGCCGGCGGTCACCGCCAGCTCGACGTCGAAGCGGCGGCGCACCCAGTCGACCCAGGGGTCCCAGGCCTCCGCCTGGCGGGCGATCAGGTCGTCCGGCTCGGTCGCCCGGTAGCAGACGAGATCGGTACCCGCCCAATTGGCGAGTTCCGCCACCACCTCGGCGCGCAGGTCCGCCACCCGGTCGACGGCCGTATTGGCGAAACGGGTCAGCGCCATGGTTTCGGGATTGAAGTCCGCCGGCTGCTCGTTCCATTCCCCGGCGATCGCCTCGGCCAGGGCGCGCGTGGTCACCACCAGGGGGCGCTTGGCCGGGGTGCGCATGGGCTTGCCGTCCAGGGCGATGGCGAAGCCGCCCTCGGCCGGGACCGCCTCGGCCTGTTTCCAGAAACGTTTCATTCGTCCAGTTCCGCGAAGACATCGTCGCCAGCCGTGGCATCGAAGCCGAGCAGCCGGAAGCTTTCCGCCATATGACCGGGCAGCGCCGCCTCGACGCGCAGACGCCCGCCATCCGGGTGGGCGATGTCGAGGCTGCGGGCATGAAGGTGCAGCTTGCGACTGACGCCGCCGGTGAGGAAGGCTTCGGCGCCGCCATATTTGCCGTCGCCGACGATGGGCGTGCCGAGGAAGGCGGCATGGGCGCGCAGCTGGTGCGTGCGCCCGGTCAGGGGCCGCAGGGCGAGCCAGGCGACACGCCCGCCCGCCTGTTCGACGACCGTGTAATAAGTCACCGCGCGCTTCGCCTCGTCGTCCGCATCCGGATCGGTGATCGCGCGCATCTTCTCGTGACCGGCCGGGCCTTCCTTGGCCAGCGCCACGTTGATCTTGCCGCGTGAGGGTTTCGGCAGGCCGGCGACCAGGGCCCAATAGGTCTTCTTCGCGTCCCGCGCCTTGAAGGCCTTGGCGAGTGCCGCCGCCGCCGCCCGGTCGCGGGCGAGCACGAGGACGCCGGAGGTATCCTTGTCGAGGCGGTGCACCAGTTTCGGACGCTCGTCCGCGCCGAAGCGCAAGCCGTCCAGCGCGGCGTCGAGATGGGCGTCGGACAGGCCGCTGCCGCCCTGGACCGCGAGGCCCGGCGGCTTGTTGACGACGATCACGCGATCGTCCTTGTGGATGATCGCCTTCTTCAGGCTCTCGGCGATTTCGGCCGTCTTGCCGGTCAGCGGTGCCGGTCCCGCCGGTTTCGGCCCGGATGGCTTCGACTCGGGCACCTCGCCGAGCGGCGGCACGCGCACCTCGTCGCCAGTGGACAACCGGTCGGAGGCTTTCACCCTGCCGCCGTTCACCCGCACCTGCCCGGTCCGCAGCAGTTTCTCCAGCCGGCCGTGGCCAAGATCCGGATAATGGCGCTTGAACCAGCGGTCCAGGCGCATGTCCGTATCCGCCGCCTCGACCTTGCGCATGATGACAGCCTTCATGATGCCAGCACCTGCCGCCCGATATAGAAGCCGATCGCGACACCGGCGAGGCCAAGGACCACCGAAGCGACGACATAGAGCGCGGCGGCCGCCCCCTCCCCCCGGTCCCATAGCGCCAGCGCGTCGAGCGAATAGGCCGAGAAGGTGGTGAAACCGCCGAGCACGCCGGTCATCAGGAACAGGCGCAGGGGATCGCTGCCGCCACGCTCGGCCAGCAGGGCGCCGACAAAGCCCATGATCGTGCTGCCGATCAGATTGACCGCCATGGTCCCCGCCGGAAAGCCGGAACCGACGAGCGTCTGTGCCAGCCGCACCACGCCAAGGCGCAGAGCCGACCCCACGGCGCCCCCGAGCGCCACCATGACATAGGGCCCCATGGCACCCCCCTTCTCCGCAACAACGCCATACGGCATGCAGGAAACGCGATCGTCGGCCATCTGTCCCATTGCGTTATGTGCACACCACTTCTTCATAAATTTGCCCGACCCTACCCGCAAAAAGAAAAACCGGCTCAGGGAGGCCCGACGTGTCCATTCATCGCAGAATCGTCTTGCTGCTGGTTGCCTTCGGTTTTCTGCCGGCCCTGATCCTCTACGGTATCTACGCCGTAAGCGAGGGCCAGTCACGCGATGCGCTGTTCGGCCGTTTCCACAATCTGGCGGATCAGGCGGTCGATTCCGTCGATCGCTCCCTCGCCGAACGCTATGGCGACGTCCAGTCCTTCGCCCTGAATGCCGCGCTCTACGATGCCGACAACTGGGGCAACGCCGAATACGGCAACCCGCTGATCGAGGCGATCAACGGCTATATCGCCGCCTATGACGTCTATCGTCTCATGGTCGTCGTCGATACCGAAGGCGTGGTGATCGCCGTCAATACCAAGGACGCGGAGGGACGCAGGCTCGAGACGAAAGCCCTGCTCGGCACCGATCAGTCGGGCAGCGAATGGTTCAAGGCGGTATCCGAGGGCCATTTCCTGCAAGGCCGCAACGGGCTGACCGGCACCTATGTCGCGGGACCGTCAGCGGTCCCTCTGGTGGCGAAGGTGACCGGGGACGACGGCTATGCCCTGACCTTCGCGGCTTCCGTGAAACCGCCGGGTGGGCGCACCATCGCCTATTGGGTCAGTTTCTCCGACGTCTCCTTCGTCGCCTCGGCCCTCTCGGAATACTACAAGCATCTTGCTCAGGACGGGCTGACCAGCGCCGATCTCGCCGTGCTCGACGGTGCGGGCCGGGTGATCGCCCGCTTCGACGGCGCCGGTCTCCATCCCGCCCACGACGACATGACCGCGAACGGCCCCGGGACCGATCTCGTCCACAAGGCCCTCGCCGGCGAAAGCGGGGCCGAGGTCGTCGCCACGGGAAAAGGTGGTGATCAGGTCTTCGCCTATGCCCATTCGGAAGGCGCCGGCGATTTTCCCGGCCTTGGCTGGTCATCGACGGTCAGGGTCGACACGGAACAGGTCTTCGCCGGGCTGGACCGCCTGGCCCTGCTCATGCTCATCACCCTGGTCGCGACCGCCGTGATCACCACGGGGGCCGGCTATGTCGTCGGCCGGGGCATATCGTCACCGATCCGCGCCATGGTCGCCGTCATGGGCCGTCTCGCCGGTGGTGACCACAAGGTCGTCGTCCCGTCACGCGGGCGAAGGGACGAAATTGGCGCCATGGCCGAGGCGGTCGAAGTCTTCAAGCAGGCAGCGATCGAGAATGACCGCCTTGCCGCCGCCGCCGAAGAGGCGCGCCGGCGCGAGGAAGACGAACGCGAGCGCAACCGGCGCGAGGAAGCCCGTCACAACGATGAACGCCGCGCCCGGGAGGAACACGAGCGCGCCGAGGAGGAGCGCCGGCGCACCCAGGCGACCGAGGCGGAGCGCGCTGCCGCGAAAGCCCGCCGCGCCGAGATGCACGCGTTGGCCGACACCTTCCAGTCGACGGTACAGGACGTGGTACAGGCCGTCGCCGCCGCCGCCAACGAACTCCAGCACAGCGCCACCCTGATGACCGCGCTCGCCGAGGACAGCAGCACGAAGGCCGGCCATGTCGCCGAAAGCGCGGGGGAAGCGAGCACCAATGTCCAGACCGTCGCCACGGCGGCGGAAGAGCTGGCGGCTTCGGTCCGCGAAATCTCGGCGCGCGTCACCCAGTCGGCGAGCACGGCGAGCCAGGCGGTCAGCCAGGCGAACAGCACCAATCAGTCGATG
>JAQVKV010000070.1 GCA_028694545.1 Zavarzinia sp.
AGTGCGCGCCATGGACAAGATCCTGGTCAGCGCCTGCCTGCTCGGCCGTCCCGTACGCTACGACGGGACGGGAAAGGCGCTTTTACACCCCCACCTCGATCGCTGGAAGTCGGAAGGTCGGCTCGTTCCGCTCTGTCCCGAAGTGGCGGCCGGCCTGCCCGTGCCGCGCCCGCCGGCCGAAAGGACGCCCGACGGCACGCGCGTCGTGGATGTGACCGGCGCCGACGTCACCGCCGCCTTCGAGGCCGGGGCACGAGTGGCGCTCGATCTCGCCCGGAACATGGGGTGCCGCTTCGCCCTTCTCAAGGACTTCAGTCCGTCTTGCGGATCGCGCGAAATCCACGACGGCAGCTTCACGGGGACGCGCAAGCCGGGTCAGGGCCTGACCGCCGCCCTGCTGCGCGGCGACGGCATCGAGGTCTTTTCGGAAGCCGAGGTAGCCGATCTGGCGGCCCGCCTCACCGCCCGCGACTTGCCCCGGTGAGGCACCGTCGCTATATCAACCGGCGACGCAGCAAGGATCGGACGTGTTCAAGCACCATACCCGCAAATACGGGAATCGCCTGCGCGCCGCCCGTGGCCAGGCGGATACGCCCTGGCGCCGTTTCCTCGCCTGGTTCGAGGCCCTGTTCATCGACCATGGCGTCTTCCGCCTGCTGTTCTGGAACATGCGCCGCGTCTCCGACCGGATGTGGCGGGGCGCCCAGCCGCATCCCTGGCAGGTCCGCGCCCTTGGCCGGCGCGGCGTGAAGACGATCGTCAACCTGCGCGGCCCGCGCGATTGCGCGACCTATCTGTTCGAGAAGGCATCGGCCGAGGACGCGGGGATCACCCTGGTCGATTTCGTCATGACCTCGCGCGAGCCGCCGCCGCCCGAGCGGCTGCACGCCCTGAAGGACCTGTTCGCCCGGATCGAATATCCCGCCCTGATCCACTGCAAGTCGGGTGCCGACCGGGCCGGTATCACCGCCGCGCTCTATCTCCTGCTCCACGAAGGCCGACCGGTCGAGGAAGCGAAGAAGCAGCTCGCCCTGAAATACGGCCATATCCGGCAGGGGCGCACCGGCGTGCTCGATCATTTCTTCGACGAATACATCAGGGCACGCGACGCCAGCGGCATCGACTTCTGGACCTGGGTCGACACGGTCTATGACCCGCAGGCGCTGCGGGCCGATTTCCACGCCGGCATGATCGGCAGTCTGATCGTCGACCGCCTTCTCAGGCGGGAATAAGGACCGCCGCGACCCCCGTCAGCTTGTCCGGGTTGGAGACGAGCAGGACACGCGCCACCCTATCCCCGACGACATCCGGCACCAGGGCGAACCAGACCTCATCCCCGTTTAGTGCGACGAGGCCGGGGTCGCCGTTGAGCGATAGCGGCTGAAACCGCAAGGCCATCGTGTTCTTCCGCGCGATACCGGCGAAGAAACGCAGCACCTTGTCCGCGCCGAAGATCGGATTGAGGGCGGCCCGGCGTTTGCCCCCACCGTCGGAATGAAGCACGGCATCCGGCGCCATGACCTCCATCATGGCCGCGCCGTCCCCCGCCATCAGGGCGGCGATGAAGCGGGCGGCGACCGCGTCGCGCTTCGCCTTGGGGACATGGATTTCGGGCCGGTCCGCGCGCAGCCGTGCCCTGCCCCGGCTGACCAGCTGGCGCACCGCCTCCGGCGATTTGCCGAGGATGCCGGCGATCGCCACGTGATCATGGCCGAAGGCATCGTGCAACAGGAAGGCCGCCCGCTCCGATGGCGACAGGCGGTCGAGCACCATGAGAAAGGCGAGCGAGAGGTCATCCGCCAATTCGGCACGCCGGGCCGCCAGGCCGTCGTCGCCCGGATCCGCGACGACGGGACCGGGCAGCCAGGAACCGACATAGGCCTCGCGCCGGCGCCGGCGCAGGTGGTCGAGGGCAAGACGGGTGACCACCGTGGTGGCCCAGGCGACGGGCTCCCGGATTTCGCCGGTGCCCGCGTCCTGCCAGCGCAGGAACATTTCCTGCACCAGATCCTCAGCCTCGGCCATCACCCCGGTCAGGCGATAAGCAAGGCGGAGCAGGCGTGGCCGCGCCGCGATCAGGGCCGCCGTTCCCGTTCCGGGCGTCATCCCGTCTTCACCTGCACGAGGCTGCACGACCTGGCATGGCCGAGCGCCCGTTTCATCGCCGGGAAAACCCGGGCCGTCGCGATGCCGATGGCGAGATCGGCCATGGCCGCCTTGCCGGTTTCAGCTTCCAGGGCCACGCGCAAGTCCTCCGTCTCCGGTGCATTGGCCGCGACGGCGCGGGCGAAGCGGAAGGCAAGCGCCTGGCGCGGCGTCATGTCGTCCAGCCTGCCTTCGACGGCGGCGCGCACCACGGCGACGGGCACGCCGGCGGCAAGGGCAAGATCCACCGCGATCTGGGTGCAGGGGCCGCAATCCTCCGTCATGTCGGCGGCGATCCGGCACAGATGCCAGAGATCGACAGGGGCATGAACCCGGTGATTGGCCAGCGGCATGAACATCCCGAACTTGCGAAAGCCCGCCCGGCTGCTGGCCAGCACATCGCGCAGCCAGTCCGCCGACTGGCCGAGATAGCGCTCACTCTTGTCGATCTGGCGACGATAATACCAGTCCAGCATCACGCCCTCCCCCGCAGAACCGCGACCGCGAAACCGGTAATCGCAAGCGCCGGCAGGCCGACGGCGACCGGATCCAGCACAAGCTGGCGCGGGGTGCAGCGCCCCGCCAAGGCGTCGAGCGCATGGACCACGGCATGCGCCCCATGAAACAGCGCGGCGGCAAGGGCCGCCCCCGGCATCAGCGACGGCAAGCGCAGGCCGGCCAGCAAACCGATCCCGGTCGCCAGATAGCCCCCGCCGATATCGGCGATGAAATGGCGGTTGGGCGGCCCCGTGTCGACGACGCCGGGCACCTGAAGATACCAGCCGAAGGGATCGGCGAACATCCAGAGGCCGTTGGCCACAAGCCCGAGGCCGAGCAAAAGGGCAAGGCCACGCCACGCCCGTTGGTCGAATGTGATCATCATCCATCTCCTTGTCTGGGGGGATGACGATCGGGACGGCCCTTTCGTGACGTCCGCGCCGAAAGAAATTCAGCCCATCAGCTGCTTCGCCACGTCGGGCGACGGACGGAATTCCTCGAGCTTCTCGAGCAGGCGGGCGTGAAGCTCGGGCCCCGCCGAGATGACGTTGCGGTGGCGCGTGGAAGGACGGTTATAGGTGAAGGGCTCGCCCATATGGGTGCTGGCCATGCCGCCCGCTTCCGCCACGATGAGATCGGCGGCGGCGATGTCCCAGTCGCTCTTGCCGGTGAGCGAGACGGAGCCGTCCTGCGCCCCGCTCGCCACCTGACACAGGGCATAGGCGATCGAATTGGACGGCGCGACCTCGATCCCCGGCCAGGGTTTCTGCCAGAAGTGCGATCGGAACATGTCGGCCGAGCCGACCAGGCGGGCACCGTCGATAATCCCTTTCCGGCTGACCGTGATCGGCGTGCCGTTCAGGGTGGCGCCGCCTTCGAGGCGGGCGGCATAGAGTTCGTTCCGCGCCGGATTGAAGACGACGCCGGCGGTGGGGCGGCCATCCTCGACCACGGCGATCGAGACGGCGAAATAGGGCCGGCCACGCACGAAGGCCCGCGTGCCGTCGATCGGATCGACGACGAAGAGGCGCCGCGCGCCGAGCCGCGCCGGATCGTCCACCGTCTCTTCCGAAAGCCAGCCATAGTCGGGGCGCGCGGCGCCCAGCACGGCCTTCAACTGTTCGTCGACCGCGATGTCGGCATCGGTGACCGGGCCGTGGCCCGGCTTTTCCCAGGTCTTGAAGCCCTTTTCCCGGAATTCGAGGACAAGGCCGCCCGCCTCGCGCGCGGCCCTGGTGAGGAGTTCGAGATCGTCCGCGCCGATCGCCATCACGCCCCGGCGACCGTCATGCCCTCGATCCGCAAGGTCGGGGCATTGGCACCGAAGCGGAACACGAGATCATTGGCGGGGGTGAGGTTCAGGAACATGTCCTTCAGATTGCCGGCGACGGTCATCTCGCTGACCGGATAGGTGATCTCGCCGTTCTCGATCCAGAAGCCGGCGGCCCCCCGGCTGTAGTCGCCGGTGATGCCGTTGACGCCGGAGCCGATCATCTCGGTCACATAGAAGCCCTGCGCGATGTCCGCGATCAACTCCTTGGGGCTGAGCGCGCCGGCCGCCATATGGACATTGCTGGCGGACGGGCCCGGCGGGCCCGAGGTGCCGCGCGCGGCATTCCCGGTGGTAACGAGGCCGAGCTGCTTCGCCGAAGCACTGTCGAGCAGCCAGGTGGTGAGCACGCCCTGGTCGATCAGGTTACGCGTCACCCCGCGCACGCCCTCGCCGTCGAAGGGGCGGGAACGGTGGCCGCGCGGACGGAACGGATCGTCGACGATGGTGATCCCCGGCGCGAAGACCTGCGCCCCCATCCTGTCCTTCAGGAAGGAGGTGCCGCGCGTGATGGCCGCCCCGTTGATGGCGCCAAGAAAATGGCCGAGCATCGAGGAGGAGATGCGCGGGTCGAGGATGACGGGCACGCGGGCCGTCTTCACCTTGCGCGGATTGAGGCGGCGCACCGCCTTCTCGCCGGCGCGTCGGCCGATCGCCGCCGGGTCGTCGAGATCGGCGGCATGGCGTGCGGTCGAATAATCGTAGTCGCGCTCCATCGCCGTGCCGCTGCCGGCCAGCACGGAGGCGGAAAAACCATGCATCGAGCTGGTGTATTCGCCGGCGAAGCCACCCGTCGTGGCGAAGCCGACCCGGTTGCTGCCCCAGCTTGCCCCCGCCCCTTCAGAATTGGTCACGCCCTCGACCGCAAGCGCCGCCGCTTCCGCCGTGGCGGCACGATCGAAGAGAACCTGGGGATCGGGCTCGACCGGATCGAAAAGGTCGAGGTCGCGCGGCGCTGTTTCCAGCAGGGCGGGATCGGCGAGGCCAGCGTAGGGATCGGGCGGGGCCACGCGGGCCATGCCGATCGCCCGTTCGACCAGCCGGTCGAGGGCGGCACCATCGATCTCGCTTGATGAAACGATGGCCTGCGAACCGCCGACAAAGACCCGGAGGCCGAGGTCCCGCGTCTCCGAGCGTTCGAGATCCTCGAGCTTGCCGAGGCGCCACGACACGCCGAGCGAGACCGCCTCGAAATAGAGCGCGTCGGCGGCATCGGCCCCGGCACGGTGCGCGCGGGCAAGAAGGTCGTCGAGCAGTTCGAGGGGTTCGGCCATGATTCTACCTAGACGGATGCAGCAGTTCTTCAAGCGGCGCATCCTAAAGGGATCACGCGACCGGCGTCAGCCCTCCTGTTGAGAAATGTCGCCCGGCCGCGATCGGGGCGGGCTCAGGCCGGTCGGCGCCATTCGACGGGCGGGGTCGCCGCCGCCTCGTCGCGGATGGCGGCGCGATCGCCGGCGGCGAGATAGAACAGGCGCTTCAATTCCTGCCGGCCGCGCGTGACATTGTCCTGGATGATGCCGGTAACGAGCGAAAGCAAGGCCAGTGTCATAAGCCCGACCGAGACGATCAGGGTCGGGAAGCGCGGCACCAGCCCGGTCGCGACGTAGTCGAGCAGCACGGGCACGAAGAAGCCTACCGAGAACAGGGCGAAGATCCCGGCCAGACCGCCGAACAACGCCAGCGGCCGCTCCAGCATCAGCAGGCGCAGGATGAGGTGAAGGATGCGGAAGCCGTCGCGATAGGTGGACAGCTTGGACTGGCTGCCCTCCATCCGGGCCGAATAGCGCGTCGGCATTTCCGCCGTGGCGAGACGCAGTTCTAGCGTGTGGACGGTGATTTCCGTCTCGATCTCGAAGCCGCCGGAAAGCACCGGGAATGCTTTCACGAAGCGGCGCGAGAAGACGCGGTAACCGGTCAGCATATCGGTGAAGGTGCGGCCAAACAGGCGGGTGACCAGGGTGGTCAGGAGCCAGTTGCCGAAGCGATGGCCCTTGCGATAGGCCTCGGGATCGTCATCGACCCGCGTGCCCACCACCATGTCGAGATGATCATCGACCAGCCGCCGCACCATGACCGGGGCGGCCGAGGCATCATAGGTGCCGTCGCCATCGACCATCACATAGATGTCGGCGTCGACGTCGGCGAACATGCGCCGCACCACGTTGCCCTTGCCGCGATGACCGACCTGACGCACCACGGCGCCGGCGGCGCGCGCCTCGCGCATGGTGCCGTCGGTCGACATGTTGTCATAGACATAGACCGTGCATCCCGGCAGGGCGGCGCGGAAATCGCGCACCACGGCGCCGATCGCCGCTTCCTCGTTCAGGCAGGGGACGATGACGGCGACCCGGCGCCCGATGCTCTGGTTCCAGTCCATGAAGGTTTCCTCGTCGGCGGCGCGACCGGCGCCACCCTCGAAGCACAGAACACCGCCCGCCCCCAATTCGTTCCCGCCCCTCTTTCAGGTGACGAAATCATCATGCGGGATTTCCCCGACGTTTTTTCCGTAACTTCGCGAAGGGATGGCGCGAACTCATCAATCGAAGCCGGTAATGCGCCGGGTTTCCTTCGTCGGGGACAAATCCCCGGCGTTGTCCTGATCAACAAATCGACTGGATCATTCCAGGGGGACGACATGAGCAAGACCGGTTTCACCCTCGCCGCCGCCGCGGCCACCCTGTTCTCCGCCGGCGCCATGATGCTGGCGCCTGTTGCGGCCTCGGCCGCCGACGGCGTGCGCTGCATCGGCGCCAATGCCTGCAAGGGCCAGAGCGCCTGCAAGACCGCCACCAACGAATGCAAGGGGCTGAACGCCTGCAAGGGCCAGGGCTTCATCGTCACCCCGACCGAAGCCAATTGCGAGGCGGCGGGCGGTCACGTCGGCTGATCGCCCGACCGGCAACGGGGGTGGCGCGCCACCCTCGTCGTCGCCAACGCGCCGGATCCATGGCGCCATTTCCGGGAAGACGCGATGATCAAGGGGTTCGGCCTCGGCCTGCGCACGGATCACAACAGGGATCTCGATACGGACGGCGTCGCCGTCGACTGGCTTGAGATCATTTCCGAAAACTACATGGTGGCCGGCGGCCGGCCGCTGGACTGGCTGGAGCGCCTGCGTGCGCGCTACCCCATGGTGATGCATGGGGTCTCTCTCTCGATCGGCGGCTGCGACCCGCTGGACGAGAATTATCTGGACGCGCTGGCCGGTCTCGCCGCGCGGGTGGAACCGGGCTGGATCTCGGACCATCTGTGCTGGACCGGCTTCGGCGGCACCCACCTCCACGATCTCCTGCCCCTGCCCTACACCGATGAGGCGCTGGCCCACGTCGCCGAACGCATCGGCCAGGTCCAGGACCGGCTGCGCCGGCCCTTGGTGATCGAGAACGTCTCGAGCTATGTCCGGTTCTCCGGCGCCGATCTTTCCGAAGCCCAGTTCCTGCGCGAACTTGTCGCGCGCAGCGGCTGCGAGTTGCTGCTCGACGTGAACAATGTCCACGTCAGCGCCTTCAACCACGGTTTCGACGCCCTCGGCTTTCTCGACACATTGCCCGGCCCGGCCATTCGCCAGATCCATCTGGCCGGCCACAGCCACATGGGCGATCACATCATCGACACCCACGACGCCCCGATCACGGACGCGGTCTTCGCGCTTTACGCGGCGACGATCGAGCGCTTCGGCCCGGTACCGACGATGATCGAGCGCGACGCCAATATCCCGCCGTTGGCCGAACTGCTGGCGGAACTGGAAACCGCACGCGGCTACGCCAACCGCGCGCTGGCGGAGCAGGCCGCATGATCGCGCTGCGTGACCTGCAACAGCGCTTCACCCGCGACCTGCTGGGTGGAGCGCCGGCGATCGAGAGCCTGATCGAGGATGGCCCCAGGGCCCCGCGCGGGACCGGCGCCGACGTCTATCGCCACGCCTATGGCGCCCGTCTGGTCGAGGCACTGGGCAACGATTTTCCGGTGACCACCGCACTCATGGGGGC